>JAZNUH010000001.1:0-6307 GCA_045592225.1 Clostridia bacterium
GTAACTGCCGAATCTATGCGTGAGGTATTTATTGTGAGGCATATATATTTATTACCGTTTTGGTCTGTTTTAAGCGCTTCTTCACCGGTAGGAACGGTTGCACCTGTTCCCGCTGCAAAGCCCCAGCCATCAGGCACACCACCGCTTATGCTTTCAAACCCTCCGTTTACTGCCAGTTCAGATAAAAGAGCGTAATCGGGTGCCGTTTCGGGAGTTATTTTCAAAAGCACCGACTGATTCGCGGTAAGTGTAATTGCAAAGCTGCCGTTATTTTGTATTATATTCAGGGTTATCGCCACCGTTTACCTCATATTTTACGGCATAGTTACCGCTATGTACGTTACCGGGGTCATCAGCAGCACTTACAAGGCTGAGCACACTGCCGGCTTTCCACGTATTAACACCATTCCAGTTTTTCGGTGTACTTCCCGAAACAGCTTCGAAACCACCGTTTGTAACCAGTTCTACATTAAGCTGAACATCTGTAGCCGCAACAGCAGACACCGGAGACATAACAGTCACCAGCATAATCAGCGCCCCTATTATTGATATAATCCTGTTTTTCTTCGCCATTTTTCTTTCCTCCATGATGATTAACTTTAGCATTTTAGAATATACTACAGGTAAATTTAGTTATAACATAATATTACTGTACTATGCAAACAAAATTTCATCTTCCGGGCATTTTTTATGCCCTGCTCTCTTCGGATGCAATTCTGTTTTTTTTCCTGAATTGTCCGGGTGTCATCCCCTTGTATTTTTTAAACTTGAAAATAAAATAACTGGTAGTTGAAAAACCCGTGCCGCATGCAATCTCGGTTACACTTTCATCCGACATAAGCAACCTTTTTTCAGCTTCCCTCAATCGTAAAAAGGTTACATAGTCCACAAAGCTTTTGCCTATTGCTTTTTTAAACAAAAACGAAAAGTGATTGTAGCTTACGTTACAATACTCTGCCACCTTGAATTCGGTAACAGTCAGGAAATTTTTATGTATATATTCCAGCGCCTTTTTAGCCGTGTCAGTTACCACTGTTGTACCGGACAAAACTTTGTTTTTATAGAGATTTCTGAAAACAGCCGCAAAAATCCTCAGTATATCCGCTCGTATAATCAATTCAAAGGTAGTGTCACGTCTGCTCCACTCCCTCATAATTTCGTATATAAGGTCAGCAACATCTTCGCCCCCCAGCTCTTCTGCCTTAAAAATTTTCTGATGCGATCTGCCCATCATAAAGGGCACAACATACTTATATTCAAACAGAGCAGCTTCATCCACATAAAGAATATGTGGTAAGAACTTTATGCATATATAATCGGAATCAGTATTACATATAATTGCATGCGGTTCCTCTGAATTGATTATTATCAGGTCACCGACACAGCAATCCCATCGCACTCCGTCCAGCCATACCGAAATATCTCCGTTTACCACGTAAAGTATTTCTATGTAATCATGGTAATGATACCACTCGGGTGTACTGTCCTCACTTTTTTTATATATACACCTGAGGCAGTGAATCCAGCTTTTTATTCCGTTAAGAATAAACGGGGCTTCCTCTATATTGTTCATATAATTCCTCCAATCGTAAAAAATTGATATTTTCAGTTAAATATATTATATCATCTTTTAATCCTATTGGCTATAATAAAATTGAAAAAGTTAATTTTTTATACTTTGAAAAGAAAGGATCTGAATCTTATTATGACTAAAAAATTAAAACTTGGCCTCATTGGACTTGGAGGAATATGCCGCATGGCACACCTCCCCTCGTATCAAAAACTTGACAATGTTGAAATTGTTGCCATCTGTGATATAAATCCCGAGAAAATTGACACTTGCAAGGCAGATTTTGCTCTCGGAGATGTAGCCTCATTTACAGATTATAAAGAACTTCTGAATTACGAAGGTCTGGATTTCGTAGATATCTGCACCCCCAACTATCTTCATTCAATCATTGCCGTTGATGCCCTGAACAAAGGTATTAACGTGCTGTGCGAAAAGCCGGATGCAATATCCGTTCCCGAAGCACAGAGAATGAAAGAAGCTGCCGAAAAATCGGGTAAGCATCTTATGGTTATAAGAAACAACCGCTTCCGCCCCACATCAAGATACCTGAAAAAATTTATTGAAGACGGAAAAATGGGTGAAATTTACTGCGGACGTTGCGGTTGGCAGCGTCGTCGCGGTATCCCCGGCAAGGGCGGCTGGTTCACAACCACGGAACAGTCGGGCGGTGGTCCCCTTATTGACCTTGGCGTACATATGATTGACCTTTCCATTTGGCTTATGGGCAACCCCACTCCCGTTTCAGTATCAGGATGTACCTACAGAAAATTTGCCGATTCGGAAACATCAGATTCTGTCGACTCTGTTTTCGGTGAAAAGAAGGCTGACGGTACCTTTGATGTCGAGGATCTTGCTATGGGCTTTATCCGATTTGATAACGGCGCCTGCCTGCAAATTGAATTTTCCTGGGCATCAAATGTTGAAACAGACCGGATTTTTGTTGAACTGCGCGGCACAAAAGCAGGTTCCAGCTTTGACGGCAATTCTATCAAAATATTCACAGAGGACGACGGTACTCTTGTAAATCTCGAACCCCGAGTTTCAGACAATATCAGTATGCATTACGAAAACATAAAGCATTTTACCGATGTTCTCATGTCCGGTACAAAGCCTGACTTTATTCCCATACAGGGCTTTAATATGATTAAAATCTTAAAGGCTATATACACATCTGCAGAAACAGGTGCAGAGGTAAGGCTTTAATATCTGTGAAAGGACTGTAATTATGAATGTAACTATTTGGAATGAATATTTTCACGAACAAAACGATCCCTTTGTCGCAAACCTTTACCCGAAGGGTATTCACGGTTGTATCGCTGACATACTGAGAACGGATGATATAAATGTAAGAACGGCAACACTTTATGATGAAGAGTGCGGTCTTACTGACGAAGTTCTGGCAGATACGGATGTTCTTGTATGGTGGGGTCACTTTAAAAATGGAGATGTTCCTGATCATATTGTAGATAGAGTTCATAAATATGTTATGGGCGGAATGGGACTCATTGTTCTTCATTCAGCGCATTTTTCCAAAATATTCACCAAGGTTATGGGCACAAGCTGCTGTCTTAAATGGCGTGATAATGAGCACGAAAGAATATGGACCATTGCTCCCAATCACCCCATTGCAGAAGGCGTGGACGAAACCTTTGCACTTGATAACGAGGAAATGTACGGTGAACCTTTTGACATTCCCAATCCCGAGGCAGTTATTTTCCTCGGCTGGTTCCGTGGCGGTGAGGTCTTCAGATCAGGATGTACATGGACCCGCGGCAACGGCAAGGTTTTCTATTTCCAGCCGGGTCACGAGAGAAATACCGCTTTTGAAAATCCCAATGTCCGGAAAATACTCCGCAATGCAGTAAGATGGGCGTGTCCTATAAAGAAAAACATAGTTATGCGGGCTCCCCGGAGTGAGCCGCTTGAATAAGTGCAGGAAAGGAGCAGATTTATGAAGCTTTCTGTAATGTCTCCCGTACTGGGAAGTATGAATACGGAGGAGGCTCTTGATTATCTGGGAAGACTGGGTGTTGACAGCATTGAAATAGGTGCCGGCGGATACCCCGGCAAGGTACACCTTGACCCTAAGGATTATCTTGATAATCCCGAAAATGTATGCCATCTCAAAGAGCTTTTGAAAAAAAACAATCTGGAAATATCCGCTATTGCCTGTCACGGCAATCCCGTACATCCCAATAAAGCAATTGCAACACGGTTTCATAACGAGTTTGTTGATGCGATGAAGGTTGCCGCACTTTTGGATGTTGATACAATCATCGTATTCTCAGGCTGCCCCGGTGACTGCGCCCATTCCCAAAATCCCAACTGGGTTACCTGTGCATGGCCGCCTGAATACCTTGATATTCTCGAATGGCAATGGCAGGAGGTTCTCACCCCCTACTGGAAGGAAACCGCAAAACTGGCAGCCGAAACAGGAATCAAAAAGATTGCATTTGAAATGCACCCCGGATTTTGCGTTTACAATCCGGCAACTCTCTTGAAACTCAGAGCCGCCGTCGGTGATATAATAGGCGCAAACTTTGATCCCAGCCACCTTTTCTGGCAGGGAATTGACCCTTGTGAAGCCATAAAACTTCTGGGCAATGCCATCTATCATTTCCATGCGAAGGATACGCGGATCGACAAGGCAAACACCGCTAAAAACGGAGTTCTTGACACTCAGGAATACAGTGATATTTTAAACCGCTCATGGGTATTTCGCACCGTAGGCTACGGTCACGATAAGGATATATGGAAAGATATGATATCAACCCTCAGGGCAGTAGGCTATGACGGTGCAATATCAATTGAACACGAGGATGCTCTTATGTCATCCAAAGAAGGGCTTGAAAAGGCTATCGCCTTTTTAAAGGATATACTCATATATGAATCAGCAGAAGAAATGTGGTGGATATAATGAAAATGTACAAACTCGGTATTATCGGCTTCGGCAGTATGGCAAATACACATTTTAAGGTCATCTCAAACAAAGGACACGATCCGGCTATAACAGGATGTGTTGACAATGTTGAGGTGAAGGGTGTTTTTGATATAAACCCTGTCAGAATGGACCTTGCCAAAAGTTATGGACTGATTGCATATTCTTCACGTGAGGAGCTCCTCGCAGACCCTGAAATTGATATAGTTTTAGTTGCTACAACCAATGATGCTCACGCAGAAAACTGTATTGCCGCTCTTGAGGCAGGCAAGCATGTTATATGCGAAAAGCCTGTTACGGTAAGCACAGAAGAACTCGAACTTGTCACAAACACGGCAAAGCGTTGCGGTAAACTTTTCACCGTAAATCATAACCGACGTGTTAACCGTGATTTCCTTCTCATGAAAGACAAGGTTGAAAGCGGCATATTGGGTAAGGTTTATTCCATCGAATCACGTGTAGAAGGTTCACGCGGTGTGCCCGAAGGATGGCGTACAAGTAAGGCTCTGGGTGGCGGAATGATGTATGACTGGGGTGTTCACCTGATTGATCAGATACTTTATATGTGTCCTCAGAAGGTTACACAAGTCTACTGTAAAATGCTTAGCATTCATTATCCGGAAGTTGACGATAACTTCCATCTCCATATGACATTTGAAGACGGTCTTTCGGTAATTGTTGAGGTTTCCACAAATAACTACGTTACACATCCAAGATGGTATGTCCTGGGCGAAGAGGGAAGTATGATAATTGAAAACTGGCAATGTGACGGAAAAATTGTCCGCAAAATTCAGTCGGACAATAAATGGACAGATGATGTGGTTATCACAGCAGCAGGTCCAACCAAAACAATGGCACCACGCAATCCTAACTCAACAGAGGTAACCGAACTTTCGTTACCCGAAGGAATCACCGACAGTCTGAGCGCAAGTTACGACCAGCTTACCGCGGCAATTGAAGGCAAAGCAGAGCTGACAATCACCCCCGGGCAGGCAATGAGAGTTATGAAGGTTATGGAAGCCGCATTCGAATCTGCTGAAAAAAATAAATCCATAGACCTTTTACTGTAAAATTAAAAATGACGGTACTGAATATCGGTACCGTCATTTTTAATCTATTCATCTGCTGTTGCTATAAATTTTGCCTCCATCTTTTCTGTCCAGACAAAGGCCTTTGCCTTCAGTCCGTCCTGTGTAATATTATCAATGACGCAACTTGCAGGAATGTCACTTTGCGCAGTGGATACAGAAATCCTGTACAGCCTCTCACCCTTGTAAAGAGCAAGGAAAAGTTTATCTCCGCTGTCAAGACCATCGGTGTATGCGGTTATACTGCCACTTATTTCGGATGCAGAGCCATACTCTCTCCCTACACCGTCCAACAGCATAATACGTCCCTCTGCATCAAATGGCACAAGACTTACGTTGTCAAAGCAGACCTCTGTTCCTTCTTTCCAGTTGCGAAGACGTATTACTGCCGAGCCGTTATCATACCCTGTAAGCTCAAGCGGTACACTTACCCTCGTCCACTCCTGCGCTGCAGGCAACATTTTTGTCACCTGGCGCCACGACGGGGACATATCCACGTCCACTCGTGCGGCGTTATCTGCCGATGCCTTATAATCAACATACAGCATATATTTGCTGCACGGCTTTAAAGTAACTGCCGAATCTATGCGTGAGGTATTTATTGTGAGGCATATATATTTATTACCGTTTTGGTCTGTTTTAAGCGCTTCTTCACCGGTAGGAACGGTTGCACCTGTTCCCGCTGCAAAGCCCCAGCCATCAGGCACACCA
>JAZNUH010000002.1:0-10930 GCA_045592225.1 Clostridia bacterium
TGCGGTAGAGGTTGCAGTGGGCAGAAAGCTTGGCATCTTAAAGGGTGTAGGCGGAGATATGTTCAATCCCGAAACACCTATTACAAGACAGGACCTCATGGTAATCTGTGCACGCGGAATGAGACTTGCAAAGGAATTTGCAGAAGCAGACGGCACACAGCTTGACGCATTCTCTGACAAGGCACTCATTGCTGACTACGCAAAGGCAGATATGTCTGCAATGGTACGCGACGGCATAGTTCTTGGTAACGCTGACGGTACAGTAAATCCCCTTGGTAACACAACAAGAGCCGAAGCAGCAGTTATCATGAGCAGAATAGTAAACTGGAACAAATAATACACTAACTTTTTTCATAGAATCCTCTGAAAAACCCTGCAGATTTGTCTGCAGGGTTTTTCTTCGGTTTATACACAAAAGTTGCCTGACCGAAGCTTTGGAAATAGAAAAAAGCAGTAGAGTATAAAGGTTATATAAAAATCTGTTGTTGCAATATGCAAAAAACTGTGATATAATTAATTGATAAAATAATGAGTAGGAGGAATGAACGTGAGCGAAAACATAAAAAAAGTTGCAATGAGAATACGCGAACTGCGTGAAATTTCAGAAAAAACATCTGCAGAAATGGCAAAGGCATTAAATGTGCCCCATGAGGTCTATCTCGAATATGAAAGCGGCTCGACTGACATTCCTATAAGTGTGTTATACGAGATTTCGGGTTGCCTGGGCATAAAGGTTTACGAGCTGTTATCAGGCGAAGCGCCTAAACTACAGGCATACCAGCACATCAAAGCAGGCAACGGTCTGCGTATTGAGCGTAGTAAACAGTACGAATATCAGCATCTGGCTTATAACTTTATGGGCAACAAGGTTTTGCCTCTTATGGTAACTGTTGACCCTTCTTCGGAAGGTGAAACCGTGCATACAAATATACACACAGGGCAGGAGTTTGACTATTGTCTGGAAGGTCGGATACTTATTGTGATAAACGGAAAAGAAATAATACTTGAAGAAGGGGATTCGATTTACTACGATTCTTCTTATCCCCACGGAATGAAGGCAATAGGAGATAAGCCTGCTAAATTCATTGCGATAGTTATATAGGAGTGTAATTCAAATGAAAGAACTGTTATCAAGATACGTAAAGAGAACCGAATTTAATTCATATGAAGATTTTCGGGATAATTTTAAAATTGACATACCCGAAAACTTTAACTTCGGTTTTGATATAGTAGACGGATGGGCAGAAATTGAACCTGACCGCCGTGCTATGGTATGGTGTAACGATGACGGAGAAGAAAAAACGCTGACCTTTGGCGATTTTAAAAAGTATTCGGACAAAGCGGCTAACTTCTTTAAGTCATTGGGTATTAAAAAAGGTGATTACGTAATGGCGGTACTCAAAAGAAATTATGAGTATTGGATAGTTGCTATTGCGCTGCATAAAATAGGTGCGGTTTTAGTTCCTGCAACCAGCCAGCTTAAAACAAAGGATATGGTTTACCGTATCAAAGCGGCAAACATAAAGCTTGTTGTCTGCACTGCAGATGAAGGACTGAACTCCGCAATGGAAGAAGCGGAAAAAACCTGTCCTCAGCTTATCGGCAAGGTTTTGTGCCGCGGTGAAAGAGAAGGCTGGATTTCCTTTAACAAGGGAATGGAAGAGGCATCGGACGTATTCCCCCGCCCCACAGGCGACGAGGCGACCAAGAACTCCGACCCGCTTATTACCTATTTTACATCAGGTACATCGGGTTATCCCAAAATGGCACAGCATTGCCATACCTATCCTTTAGGACATATTATTACCGCTAAATATTGGCAGAATGTTATTCCCGGACAACTGCATCTTACAGTTGCAGAAACCGGCTGGGCAAAGGCATCCTGGGGTAAAATGTACGGTCAGTGGATTTGCGGCGCAGTACACTTTGTTTACGATTACAGTGACCGCTTTGTTCCTACTGATTTACTTAAGAAAATACAGGAATACAAGGTTGCAACCTTCTGTGCACCTGCAACAATTTTCAGATTTATTATAAAAGAAGACCTGAAACAGTACGACCTTTCAAGCCTAAAGCATTGTTGTATAGCAGGTGAGCCCTTAAACCCCGAAGTATTCAGACAATTTGCAAACGAAACAGGACACCATCTGCGTGAAGGCTTTGGACAGAGCGAATCTGTTGTAATTATGGCAAACTTCCCCTGGTTCGATACACGTCCCGGTTCAATGGGTAAACCCTCACCCAGCTACGAGGTACATCTTCTTGACGATGATGGTAACGACTGCAAGGAAGGCGAGGTTGGACAGATTGCCATAAAGACCTCCGAAAGAATGCCTTACGGTCTGTTCACAGGCTATTATCTGGACCAGGAAAAGACCGATTCTGTATGGCACGACGGTTATTACTACACAGGAGACCTTGCATGGAAGGATGAGGACGGCTACTACTGGTACGAAGGCAGAGCCGATGATATGATTAAGAGTTCGGGCTACCGTATAGGACCCTTCGAGGTAGAAAGCGCACTTATGGAACATCCTGCGGTGCTTGAAACAGCCATCACGGCAGTACCTGATGAAATAAGAGGACAGGTTGTAAAGGCAACAATAGTTCTTGCAAAGGGATATACTCCTTCTGAAGAGCTTAAAAAAGAATTGCAGAATCACGTTAAGGTAAGCACAGCGCCTTACAAATACCCCAGAATTGTGGAATTTGTTGACGAGCTGCCCAAAACCTTCAGCGGCAAGATTATGAGAGTTAAGCTCCGCGAAAAAGATAATAAATAAATCGAAAGGACACCTTAAAAGGTGTCCTTTTTGCTGATTTCATATAAAAATACAAAAAAATCAAAAAAAAAGCTTGCAAAATAAAATTTGGTATAGTATAATATTCGAGATAAAATACGCATGCTTTGTGAAGTTATGCCGGTTCCGTAAGGCGGTAGGGCTGATGAACAGGGCAGAGGTATAAAAACATATGGAGGTGGCATTTATGTCAGTAGTAGCAATGAAACAGTTATTAGAAGCAGGTGTTCACTTTGGTCACCAGACCAGAAGATGGAACCCCAAGATGGCCGAGTATATCTTTACCGAAAGAAACGGTATCTATATCATCGACCTTCAGAAAACAGTTAAGAAGATTGAAGAAGCTTACAGCTTTATCCGTGAAGTAGCTGCAAACGGCGACGATATTCTTTTCGTTGGCACAAAGAAGCAGGCTCAGGATTCCATTAAGGAAGAAGCTGAAAGAATCGGTATGCATTTTGTTAACGCAAGATGGCTGGGCGGAATGCTTACAAACTTCAAAACAATCAAGAGAAGAATTGATCGTCTCTACCAGCTGAAGAAGATGGAAGAAGACGGCACATTCGAACTCCTTCCCAAGAAGGAAGTTATGAAGCTTCGCGGCGAAATGGAAAAACTCGAAAAATACCTCGGCGGTATCAAAGAAATGAAGAAGCTGCCCGGTGCTATGTTCGTAGTTGACCCCAAGAAAGAAAAAATTGCTATCAGTGAAGCACACAAGCTCAACATCCCTGTTGTAGCTATCGTTGATACAAACTGTGATCCTGAAGAAGTTGACTATGTAATCCCCGGCAATGACGACGCTATCCGTGCCGTAAAACTTATTGCTGAAACAATAGCTAACGCTGTTATCGAAGGCAGACAGGGCGAACAGAACGCTCCCGAAGCTGAAGAAGCAGAAGAAGCACAGGCTGAATAATTAAAAAATTACCCGAAAAGGTGAATTTGTTTTCGCAAAAGGTGATTTAAACTTATTAAGCGTCGCTTTGCGACGGATAGATTAGGAGGAATTTGCATGATTAGTGCAAGCGCAGTAAAAGATTTAAGAGAAAAAACCGGATGCGGTATGATGGATTGTAAAAAAGCTTTAACAGAAGCTAACGGCGATATGGAAAGAGCTATTGAGCTCCTTCGTGAAAAGGGTCTTGCAGCAGCAGCTAAAAAGGCCGGCCGTATTGCAGCAGAAGGTGTTGTTACAGCAGTTGTTGACGGAGCAACAGGCGTTGTTCTGGAAATCAACTCCGAAACAGACTTTGTTGCTAAAAACGCTGAATTCCAGAAATTTGTTTCTGATGTAGCAGAACTTATTATTGCTAAAAATCCTGCAGATGTTGATGCTCTGTATGCAGAAGCTCTCGAAGGCAAAACAGTAAGAGAAGTTCTTAACGACAAGATTGCTACAATCGGTGAAAACATGAACATCAGAAGATTTGAAAGATACGAAGGCGTTCTGGAAGCTTACATCCACGGCGGCGGCAGAATCGGTGTTCTGGTTCAGTTCTCCCTCGAAGATGAATCCAAGAAGGATGCTCCTGAATTTAAAACATTTGCACGTGATATGGCTATGCAGGTTGCAGCAGCTATTCCCACATATGTAAGAAGAGAAGAAGTTCCTGCTGAAGTACTTGAAAAGGAAAAGGAAATTCTTACAGCTCAGGCTCTCAACGAAGGCAAACCCGCTAACATCGTTGAAAAAATGGTTGTTGGTAGAATTAACAAGTTCTACAAGGATGTATGTATCGTAGATCAGCCCTTCATAAAGGATCCCGATAAGTCTGTAACAGCTCTTATGAAGGAAGTTTCCGCTACAATCGGAACAAAGGTTGATATCGTTAAGTTTGCCCGTTTAGAAAAGGGTGAAGGTCTTGAAAAGAAAGAAGATAACTTCGCTGAAGAAGTAGCTTCCATGACAAAATAAGTCCGCACCACAGGTATAAAAGCAATTTTATAATGCGGAAAAGAAAATTTTGTAATAAAAAACGGTAACGAGATTAAGAAATCCGCAGACACTGCGGATTTCTTTTTCATAGCGTACATTTAAAGGATTTTTGCAAATAATGTAGAATAATATATATGATAAGGAGTGTGTTGACCGTGAAACCAAAATACAAAAGAGTTATGATTAAAATAAGTGGTGAGGCCCTGGCGGGAAACAATGGTACAGGATTAGATTTTAAAACCATTACATCCATTGCACAGACCATTGCAAAATGTGTTGCGTGCGGCGCGGAAATTGCCATGGTTGTAGGCGGCGGTAACTTCTGGAGAGGCAGAAGCGGCAAAGATATGGACAGAACACGTGCTGATCATATGGGAATGCTGGCAACGGTTATCAACGCTCTGGCTTTGCAGGATGCATTGCTCGCTGAAAATGTAGACACAAGAGTGCAGACAGGTATAGAAATGAAGCAGATTGCCGAGCCTTATATAAGAGGCAGAGCGGTACGCCATCTCGAAAAGGGCAGAGTTGTAATATTTGGTTGCGGCTCGGGTAATCCCTTCTTCTCAACCGATACAGCGGCGGCACTCAGAGCAGCAGAAATCAATGCAGATATTATTCTGCTTGCCAAAAAGGTAGACGGCGTATATGACAGCGACCCCAATGTAAACCCCAACGCGGTTAAATTTGACAAGCTGACATATATTGATGTTTTAAACAGAGGACTTGGTGTTATGGATTCAACAGCTACTTCGCTGTGCATGGATAACCATATCCCCATAAGAGTATTTGGATTGGAAAACCCCGAAAATATCTTAAAGGTACTTTGCGGTGAAAATATAGGAACTATTGTTGAATAATAGAGAGGAGACACGAAAATGGGAAAATATGCAGAATTTGAAGCTAAAATGGAAAAGGCTATAAAATTTTTACTTGAAGAATTCGGTACAATAAGAGCAGGCAAGGCAAACGCCGCTGTGCTTGATAAAATTTCTGTAGAATACTACGGAAGTCAGACACCCATTAACCAGGTTGGTAATATTTCTGTGCCCGAACCCAGAATGCTGGTAATTCAGCCCTGGGATGCAAGCATGGTAAAGGAAATTGAAAAGGCTATTTTAAAAAGCGAGCTTGGCATTACACCCACAAACGATGGTAAGTCCATAAGACTTGTTTTCCCTGCACTGACAGAAGAACGCCGTCGCGAACTGGTTAAAGCAGTAGGTAAGAAGGCGGAAGAAGCTAAGGTTGTAATCCGTGGAATCAGACGAGATGCTATCGAAAGCTACAAGAAAATGCAGAAGAACAGCGAAATTACAGAGGACGACCTTAAGACAGCTGAAAAGGAAATTCAGGACCTTACAGACAAGTTTGTAAAGAGAGTAGACGAAGAAGGCAAAAAGAAAGAAAAAGAGATTTTAGAAATATGATTTTTGGAAGAAAGCAAAAGACTTTTATTGATAAAGGTATGTTGCCCAAGCATATAGGCATTATAATGGACGGCAACGGCAGGTGGGCAAAAAAAAGAGGTCTTCCCCGTACCGCAGGTCACAAAGTCGGTGCGGAAACATTTAAAAAGATAGTAACATTTTGCGGTGAGATAGGCTTGTCCTATCTTACCGTATATGCTTTTTCTACAGAAAACTGGACAAGACCCAAAGAAGAGGTTGATGCTCTTATGAAGCTTTTGTCCGACTATCTTGACAGAGCTTACGACGAGCTTGCCGGTAAAAATGTGCGTGTAAGAATTATCGGGGAGAGAGAAATGCTGTCCGATGAGCTTATAAAGCGCATAGAAGCCCTCGAGGAGCATACAAAAAACAATACGGGACTTAACCTTAACCTTGCACTCAGCTACGGCGGCAGACACGAGCTTGCCCACGCGGCGAGAGAATGTGCCCGCATGGTGGCAGAAGGAAAAATAAAACCCGAGGACATAACAGTGGATACACTGTCTGCAAACATATACACAGCCGGTCAGCCTGATGTGGATTTGGTTATACGTCCCAGCGGAGAAAAGAGAAGCAGTAATTTTATGCTCTGGCAATCTGCCTATGCTGAATACTGGTTTTCCAATATACTGTGGCCTGCATTTACCGAAAAGGATTTGATGGAGGCAATAAATGACTATTGCAGCCGAAACAGACGTTTTGGAGGCGTGTAAATATTTATACAGAATGGAGCTTCACTAATGAAAACACGCATTTTTTCAGCACTTGGTGCGGTAGCACTTCTTTTGGTGCTTGTTGCGCTCAATAATGCCGCTGTTATAGGTGTGGCGGTACTGATTATAGCTGTTTTAATTAATTATGAACTGTTTAAAGCATTCGGATTTCTGGAAAAAAAGTGGCTTGCCATTGCAGGTATACTGGCACCGCTTCTGGTTATTCCATATAAGCTATTGAATACAACCGGTTTTTGTGCGGTTTTGTATGCATACATAATACTGCTATGTACAATAATGGTGCTTGACCACAAACGCGTGCGTTTTTCAGATATTGCCAAGGTTGTAACAGTATCGGTTCTGGTAACAATTTTCCTATATCACATTACACTGATAAGAGAAATGGAAAACGGTGCTGTGCTGATGTGGGCTGTGTTTGTTGGTGCGTGCGTAAGTGATACGGGTGCATATTTCACAGGCACTTTTCTGGGAAAGCACAAGCTTTTACCCGAAATCAGCCCCAAAAAGACGGTTGAGGGCGCGATTGGTGCAGTAGTATTCAATGTTGTAGCCTTTATTATTTACGGAGCAATAGTAAACGCAATTCTTGATGTAAATGTTAATATGTATCTGCTTGCTGTTTTGGGCGTGCTTTGTTCACTTGCAGCACAGATGGGAGATCTTACCGCATCAACAATTAAAAGAGAGTGTGAAATAAAGGATTTTGGCGCTGTAATGCCCGGACACGGCGGAGTAATGGACAGATTTGACAGTATAATGCTGGTAGCTCCTTTAGTGTATTACTTTATAAATCTGTTCCCGATTTTTTAGGAGTTAGAATATGAAAAAAATAGCAGTGCTTGGTTCGACAGGGTCGATAGGCACACAAACTATGGAAATAGCCGCACACTATGACGACATACAGCCGGTTACCATTGCGGCAAATAAAAATATAAAGCTGTTAGAAGAGCAAATACGTAAATTTTCGCCTCTTGCGGCGGCAGTATACGATACAGAGGCTGCTATGCAGCTTAAAAAGAATGTTGCAGACACAAGCACCAGAATACTTGGCGGTATGGAGGGTGTTGTGGAAGCGGCAACGGGGTACGGCGCGGAGGTTGCAGTAACCTCTATGGTGGGCAGTATAGGGATTATTCCTACGCTTGAGGCCATAAAGGCAGGTTGTGATATAGCCCTTGCCAATAAAGAAACAATGGTTTGCGCCGGTGACATTGTAAATGCAGAGGCAAAAAAATACGGAGTGCGTATTTTACCTGTTGACAGTGAACACAGTGCAATTTTTCAATGTCTTGACGGGCAGGAAAAGTTTGTACGTAAAATTTTACTTACCGCCTCGGGTGGTCCCTTTTTCGGAAAGACAAAGGAACAGCTTGCCGATGTTACGGTAAAGGAGGCACTTGCACATCCTAACTGGAGTATGGGTGCAAAAATAACTGTGGACAGTGCAACCCTTATAAACAAGGGACTTGAATTCATTGAGGCGGTTAAACTGTTTGGAGTAACCCCCGACCAGATTGAAGTTATAATACACAGGCAGAGCATAGTTCACTCTATGGTAGAGTTTTGCGATAACTCGGTTATTGCACAGCTTGGTGTACCCGATATGAAAATGCCTATTTATTACGCGCTTACATATCCTGAAAGACGAGAGAATATATCCGAAAGACTGGACCTTACAAAGCTTTGCGATTTGTCCTTTGAAAAGCCTGATGCCGAAACCTTTTACGGACTTGCACTCGGAATGCAGGCGGCAAGAGAAGGCGGCAGTATGCCTACGGTGTACAGCAGTGCCAATGAAGCGGCAGTGGATTTATTCCTGCAGGGTAAATGCAAGTTTTTAGACATACCCAAAATGGTGGCAGAGGCTATGAAAAACCATAAAACAGTTATAAATCCCGATATAGAGTGTATACTTAATACAGACAGTTGGGCAAAGAATTTTGTATATGAAAGGGAAATGAAATGACAATAGTTATTGCTGTGCTGATGTTCGGATTTTTAATTTTTGTGCACGAATTGGGACATTTTCTTACAGCTAAAAAAAGTGGTGTTAAAGTACACGAATTTGCAATAGGAATGGGACCTGCCATTTTCAAAATACAAAAGGGTGAAACTCTTTACGCACTTCGACTGTTACCCCTTGGAGGATTTGTAAAAATGGAGGGAGAGGACAGCGAGTCAGACGACCCGCGTGCTTTTGGTAAAAAATCGCCCCTGAAAAGAATTATTATTCTTGCAGCCGGTGCGGTAACCAATATACTTGTCGGATTTTTAATTTTTCTGATTCTTTCGTTTACAATGAGCAATATTTATATCCCTGTTGTGGGCAATGTACTTGAAAACTCACCGGCTCACGAAGCAGGACTGCAGGAGGGCGACAGAATTACCTCTATAAATGGTGCGGCGGTGCATTTGCAGGAGGACGTAAGGTTTTCTATGTACCAGAACGGCGGCAACGAGGCAAAGATTACAATTGTGCGTGACGGCGAAAAAAAGCAGATAAGCCTTAAACCTATGTATGATAAGCAAAGCAAAAGTTATCTTATCGGTTACTCAGCCAAAAACGTGGAAATGACGCCGGGACTGGCAATAAAAAATGCATATTACAATACTTTCTTTGTTGTAAGGCTTGTGTATGCCTCTATCGGAGAACTGATAACCGGAAAAGCCTCGGTCAGCGATTTGTCGGGACCTGTGGGAATTGTAAATGAAGTAAGTAATGCGGCGAAGAGTGAAATGCCGTTGCAGAGCGTACTTGATTTTATGGCACTTATAGCGGTGAACTTAGGCGTAATGAATTTATTGCCGCTACCCGCACTTGACGGTGGAAGAATAGTTTTTGTTTTAATTGAAATGATACGCAGAAAGCCTGTAAAACCCGAACACGAGGGAATGGTTCATTTTATAGGCATTGTGCTTTTACTTATACTTATGGTGCTTGTAACCTACTGGGATATAATACGTATCTGGTAGGCAGGCAGGAAAGGATAAAAAAATGAGCAGAAAAACAGCAAGAGAAGATGCATTCAAACTTATTTTTTCGTCATCACTCAACAAGGAAGAGTGCGGGGATATACTCGACACCTTTTTTGACGAGGTAAAGGGTAGTGACGGTGAGGCATTTGCAAAGGCAGACAAGGGTGACGCAGAATATATACGCTCGGTTGTTGAAGGCGTTAATGAGCACAGAGAAGAAATTGAGGGAAAAATATCCGAAAACCTCAAGGGCTGGAAGCTTGAAAGACTGTCGCGTGTAAGTGTAGCGGTTTTAAAGCTTGCGGTGTATGAAATGCTTTATGCAGAGGATGTTCCCGCAAGTGTTGCAATAAACGAAGCAGTAAAGCTTGCACAGAAGTTCGAGGACGAAAAAGCAGGCTCCTTTGTAAACGGTGTTTTAGGTTCAATCGAAAAAAAGAGGTAATATATGCAAAAAAGAATTGCAACCGTAAGCCAGATTAATGCTTATATCAAAATGTATCTTGACAGGGATGCATTACTGCAGAATATCTGGATACGCGGTGAAATTTCGAATTTCAAGCTGCACTATTCGGGGCATATGTACTTAAGTCTTAAGGATGATACATCGGTTCTGCGGTCGGTAATGTTCCGCGGAGATAATTCCCGCCTGGGATTTGTGCCCGCAGATGGAATGAAGGTTCTGGCGAGAGGACGTATATCGGCATACGAAAGAGACGGACAGTACCAGCTTTATATAAGTGAAATGATTCCCGACGGAATGGGCGAGCTTTACCTTGCCTTTGAACAGCTTAAGGCAAAGCTTTCGGCAGAAGGACTGTTTAATGAAACGCGAAAAAAACCAATACCCCGTTTCCCTGGTACAATTGGTGTTATAACCGGTGACAAGAGTGCAGCACTACACGATATTTTAAACATTTTAGACAGACGATACCCGGTGGGTAAAATAGTTATATATCCGGTACTGGTACAGGGCGAGGCGGCGGCAGGCCAGCTTACCTGTGCCGTTTCATATTTTAATAAGCAAAA
>JAZNUH010000003.1:0-17935 GCA_045592225.1 Clostridia bacterium
TAATTTCAACGCAGTTTATGGGGGTTTTTACAAGTGCTTTTTCGAATGTTTCAAGCTCTTCGCGGCTTTTAAGACAAAGAACAGGGAGTGTACCGTTGGATTTAAGCACCGAGAGAGCCTCTTGTGAGAAGTTTTTCATAAGTATTACCTCCTTTTACTTATAATAGTATATCATATAACAAAGTGAAAGAAAATATCGAAAATTGCTTGATTTTTATCTTAAATTGCGGTAATATAATAAAAAAGAAGGTGAAGTATGAAAATAGATGAATTTTTTTACCGTTTAAAGGGACAGGATGATTTTGTAACAAGAAACCATAGCCATAATGAGGTGGAATTTATTCACGTGCTGGCGGGCAGCGGAACTGTACTTAAAGATGATAAGCCATATCTTTTGCAAAGCCGTTTTTTGTACATAATTGACGCACGCAAGCCCCACATAGTCAATCCTGTAAAGGTTGACGAATATGTACGCAATAAATTTGTAATAGACGCCAACAGTTTTTTTGAACTGTGCAGACTTTTAGGGCTTGAAGAGACAATGGATGAAATACTGCAGCTGCCACCCATTCCGGTTGGGAGTGACAAGGAATTTGACCGCCTGTATGAGAAAATAGGACGCCTTTGCAAAACCGGAAGAAAAGAGGATATGGGATTTGCGGTGGGATATGTGCTCCAGCTTATTCACAGGGCATATACCGTTGCATGTGAAGCAGAAACACAGCCTGAAACTGTAACGGTTATTGATGAGGTGTTAAGCGTAATTGCAGACAAAAACGGCGAAACAAGTCTTAGTGAAATAAGCGAGCAGCTGCACCTTAATAAGTACTATCTGTGTCATATGTTCAAGGAGGAAACAGGCATTACATTAACCGAATACCTTGCGGAAAAAAGATACGAAAAATGTAAACTGTATTTAACCGAAACAGGCTACTCGGCGGAGAAGATAGCAGCACTTTGCGGCTTTGCATCCACATCGTCACTGACACGTTTTTTCAAAAGGAAAAGCGGAATGTGTCCCAAGGATTACAGAAAAATATATTCGGGCATCAGGTAAAAATTTTTAAAAATTATTGACAAACAAAAATTAAATGATTATAATATCAAAAAAGACTATGACGAAGACGGTTTGGCAAACGGTACATTGAGAGAGTTGACGGTTGGTGCGAGTCAAGTTGTAACTGTTGCCTTGTAACTTCTCCCTTCCGAGTTGGAATCCGAAAGCTTTGGCAAGTAGGCGTTCCCGTGATTCTGCGTTAAGGAAAAGGGCTTGCTGGAGCCTTATGAGTGGCGATTATTTCGCAATTTGAGTGGTACCGCGGGTAAAGTATACTCGTCTCAAAAGTATTATTTTGAGGCGGGTTTTTTTGTTCCTCAAAATAAAAATCAAAAAGCAAAGGAGAACAAAAATTATGGCAAAGAAAGTAGCAACAAACAACGCACCCCAGGCAATAGGCCCCTATTCACAGGCAATTGTAACAGGTAATCTGGTATTTACTTCGGGTCAAATCCCCTTAAACCCTGAAACAGGCGCTGTTGAGGGCGCAACAATAGCCGAGCAGGCAAAGAGAGTGTGCGAGAACTTAAAGGCTGTTCTCGAAGCGTCAGGTTCTTCCCTTGATAAAGCGGTAAAAACAACATGCTTT
Organism: Clostridia bacterium; assembly: GCA_045592225.1. Taxonomy (GTDB): domain Bacteria; phylum Bacillota; class Clostridia; order UMGS1883; family UMGS1540; genus JAZNUH01. The sequence goes on from JAZNUH010000003.1 coordinate 1,647, forward strand.
TTGCAGAATATGGAGGACTTTGCGGAATTCAATGCCGTTTACGGTGAATATTTTACAGAAAAGCCTGCAAGATCCTGTGTGGCGGTAAAGGCGCTGCCCAAGGGTGTGCTGGTGGAAGTTGAAGTAATTGCGGAAGTATAGGAGAAAAGGCTTATGATGAATCCCCGAAAATACGGTGTAGGATATTACCCGGCACCGGGAACCAATATAAAGTGGGCGACAAAAGACCACGTTGAAAAAGCACCGATATGGTGCAGTGTTGATATGCGTGACGGAAACCAGAGTCTTGTAATTCCCATGAGTCTGGACGAAAAACTGGAATTTTACAAGCTGCTTTTAGAGGTTGGCTTTAAAGAAATTGAGGTCGGTTTCCCTGCGGCTAGCGAAACCGAGTACGAATTTTTGCGTACACTTATAGATCATAATATGATACCGAATGATGTTTCCGTACAGGTGCTTACCCAGTGCAGAGAACATATTATAAGAAAAACCTTTGAGGCATGTAAGGGTGCACCAAATGCCATAATTCACTTTTATAATTCTTTGAGTGTGGCGCAAAGGGAACAGGTTTTTAAAAAATCAAAGGAAGAAATAAAGGAAATAGCTATAGAAGGTGCGCAGCTTGTTAAAAAGCTTGCTGCTGAGTATGAAGGTAATTTCAGGTTTGAATATTCGCCCGAGAGCTTTACGGGAACAGAACCCGAATATGCCCTGGAGGTATGTAATGCAGTTTTGGACGTTTTGCAGCCTTCGGCGGACAATAATGTAATAATAAATCTGCCTGCAACAGTTGAAATGAGTATGCCACACGTATATGCAAGCCAGGTTGAGTATATGAGCGATAATTTAAAGTATCGTGAACACGTAACCCTTTCGCTGCATCCTCATAATGACAGAGGCACAGGGGTTGCAGACACAGAGCTTGCCCTGCTTGCAGGTGCGGACAGGGTAGAGGGTACACTTTTCGGCAACGGAGAAAGAACAGGCAATGTTGACATTGTAACTCTTGCGATGAATATGTACTCCCACGGAATAGATCCAAAGCTTGACTTTTCAAATATGCCATATATTGCAGAGGTATACGAAAAGTGCACGAGAATGCATGTTTATGAACGTTCCCCTTATGCAGGGGCACTGGTGTTTGCCGCTTTTTCCGGTTCTCATCAGGATGCTATTGCAAAGGGCATGAAATATCACGAAGAAATGGGATTGGGCACTTGGTCTGTGCCATATATACCCATAGACCCCTGCGACATCAGCCGCACCTATGATGCGGATGTTATTCGTGTCAACTCCCAGAGCGGCAAGGGTGGCATAGCTTATCTGCTTGAACAGGCCTACGGCTATGTTCTGCCCGCAAAAATGCGCGAGGATTTCAGTTACCTGTGCAAGAGCATTTCAGACCACGAGCACAAGGAACTCAAGGTGGCAGACGTGTTCGAAATTTTCAGGGAAAACTATTTTATACACAAGTCACCCATTACCATATCCGACATTCATTTTTACCGCAAGGGTGAAACTGTGGAAACAGAAATCACCTTTACTCAAAAGGGTGTGGATACTGTTATGAAGGCAACCGGTAACGGTTCTCTTGATGCTATCAGTAATGCGCTTAAAGAGTACACAGGCAAAAATTACAGCCTTGAGGTATACACTGAGCACAGTATGCAGGAGCAGGGCTCAAAGAGTGTGGCTGCGGCATATATCGGTATTAAAGCCGACGACGGCAAAATGTACTGGGGCGTGGGAACAAACACAGATATTATCAAGGCCAGTGCCGACGCACTGCTCAGTGCGTTTAACAATATAGGGAGGTAGTATTATGGGAATGACAATGACACAAAAAATACTTGCTGCACATGCAGGTCTTTCATCAGTTGTACCCGGTCAGCTTATAAATGCAAAGCTGGATATTGTACTTGGCAACGATATAACAACTCCTGTTGCTGTTAATGAGTTTAGAAAGGCAGGCTTTGACAAGGTTTTTGATAAAGACAGGATTGCAATAGTGCTGGACCATTTTGTGCCCAACAAGGACATAAAGGCGGCAGAACAGTCAAAGCAGTGCAGAGAGTTTGCCTGTGAGCACTGCGTAAGCCACTTTTACGATGTGGGAAAAATGGGAATTGAACACGCTCTTTTGCCCGAGCAGGGTGTGGTGTGTGCAGGCGACTGTATTATAGGCGCTGACAGTCATACCTGTACCTACGGAGCGCTGGGTGCATTCTCAACAGGTGTAGGCAGTACCGATATGGCGGCAGGCATGGCAACAGGTATGGCATGGTTTAAGGTGCCTTCGGCTATAAAATTTAATTTTACAGGCACGCTGCCAAAAAACTGCAGCGGTAAGGATGTAATTCTTACAATTATCGGAAAAATAGGTGTTGACGGTGCACTTTACAAGAGCATGGAATTTACAGGTGAGGGTGTAAAAAATCTTACAATGGACGACCGCCTTTGTATTTGCAACATGGCAATAGAGGCGGGTGCAAAGAACGGTATTTTCACTGTGGATGAACGTACAATGGAATATATGAAAAACCGTTGCGAGCGTACACCTGTAATATTTGAGGCAGACGCTGACGCAGAGTATGAACAGATAATAGATATAAATCTTTCCGAAATAGTGCCCACAGTAAGCTGCCCCCATCTGCCCGAGAACACAAAGCCGGCAGACACACTTGGCAACATAAAAATTGACCAGGTTGTAATTGGCAGCTGCACCAACGGACGTATGGAGGATATGGAAACCGCATACAAAATACTCAAAGGCAAAAAGGTTGCTGATGGTGTACGCTGCATAATAATTCCTGCAACAATGGATATTATGCGCGAGTGTGTGGAAAGAGGTTATGTAACAGCATTTATTGATGCAGGTGCAGTTGTTTCGACACCAACCTGCGGCCCCTGTCTGGGCGGTTATATGGGAATACTTGCGGCAGGTGAAAAATGCGTAGCAACCACAAACCGAAACTTTGTAGGCAGAATGGGTCATACTGAGAGTGAGGTTTACCTTGCAAGTCCGGCAACGGCGGCAGCAAGTGCAATTACCGGATGCATAACAGCGTATAAGGAGGCGCAACAATGAACACAAAAGGAAAGGTTTTCAAATACGGTGACAATGTGGATACAGATGTTATTATCCCTGCACGCTACCTGAATACTCCCAATGCACAGGAGCTTGCACTTCACTGTATGGAGGATATAGACAAGGAGTTTGTAAACAAGGTAAGTGCGGGAGATATAATGGTTGCAGGCTATAACTTTGGTTGCGGCTCATCCCGTGAGCATGCACCCCTTGTTATTAAAACCTGCAAAACAGGTTGTGTTATAGCAAAAAGCTTTGCAAGAATTTTTTACCGCAACGCAATAAATATAGGACTGCCTATTATGGAATGTCCCGAAGCGGTTGACGGTATTTCGGCAAACGATGAGGTAGAGGTTGACTTTGACACAGGCGAAATAAAAAATCTTACTACAGGCAAAAAGTATCAGGCGCAGCCCTTCCCTGAATTTATACAGAATATTATTTCAAAGGGCGGGCTTTTGGCGTCGCTTAAATAAGAGGATGATTTATGGAACTGTCAAAACGAAAGCCGACACGATTGAGAGATTATGATTATTCGCAAAACGGTGCATATTTTATAACCATATGTACACATGAAAGAAAATGTATTTTAGGTACCATTGTAGGGCAGGGGCTTGCTCCTGCCGAAATGGACTTATCTGCGTGCGGCAAAATGGCAAAAGAACAGTTGTTGAATCTGGAAAACAGATATAAAACAATCAAAATTGACAAATATGTAATAATGCCAAATCATATTCATATTATATTAACTCAAACGGCAGGAGCAAGCCCCTGCCCTACGATATCAGATGTAATATGTTCGTATAAGTCATTAACAACGAGAATGTGCAATAAGGCGAAAAACAAATCGCAAAGAATATTTCAAACCTCTTTTCATGACCATATTATAAGAGGTGAAAAGGATTATCAGAAAATATGGGAATATATTGACACAAATACGGCGAAATGGGAACTTGATTGTTTTTATAAAGATGAAAAAGCGACGTGAATGCACGTCGTTTTTTGTATAACAAACAAATTTAGATATATATTTCCCTTTTTGCGGTCCGGGCAATTTTAGCAAAACGGGGAGGAGATAGGAAAAATTGTTTGGAATGAACGAACTGAACCCGAAGGGGTAACCCGAAGCCGTACGAGGTACGGTGAGAGGTGAAATTCGTTCATAGCAAAAAGGAAAATAAAAACAAACCCCGTTTGGGGTTTGTTCATCTAAAGAGCAGTAACAGAAAAATTTGTATGCACTAATCTTTTGCGAACGAACAAAATTAGATATATATTTCCCTTTTTGCGGTCCGGGCAATTTTTACATCTCCACAAACACAACAAAAAGAGTTGAATATATCCAACTCTAAATTTGTTAGTTTTCAGAACTCGTAAAATTACGCTTCCTTTTTGATTACTTCTCTGCCGTTATAATATCCGCACTGACCGCAGATACGATGGGGCAAGATGTAAGCCTGACACTTGGGGCACTGAACCATACCGGGAGCTGTCAGATTGTATGTTGCTCTTCTTTTATCTCTTCTTGCCTTGGAGGTTTTTCTTTTAGGTACTGCCATGTTTCTACACCTCGTCTTTCAAATTAAAATTTTAATTGTTTTAAAATATCAAACCGTGGGTCGTGATTATCCTCTTTGCAATCACATTTGCCTGTATTCAGGTCAGTTCCGCAAATGGGGCACAAACCCTTACAGTCTTCTTTACATAAAATGCTGCCGGGTATTTCGCCGGAGATAAGCTGCTCCGCAAACTCTTTTAAATCAATGGTTTGAGAAATACTGCCGTCAGGCTGCGCTTCAACCGCCTCGAGAACAGGAATGGAAAATTCGAACTTAACAGGGGACAGACATCTTGAGCAACGAGTATTGACAGTTCCGCTGACAGTTACGTCAAATTCGACTGTGCCGCCCGAGTTCTTTATTTTACCTGATATGTGGGGAGGCACTGCAAAAGAGTATTCCTCACCTGCAAAAGTAAAATTAAAATTTTCGAGTGTGGCATCAACCTTCAGGTCAAAACCGTCATTACCTATGACATCTGTAATATTAAGTAACATAATCTACCTCCTGACAGGAAGTCAAGCACGATATATTTTACACTCATTTTTTAATTTTGTCAAGGGTTTTAATGTAATTTTATAAGAAATTATGTCGGCTGAAAAAAAGTTGAATTAATCTACATAAAAAACAGACAATAACATAAAGGAGTGATTTAAATGTCAGAAAAAAATAAAGTGGCGGGTACACCCCGGGACAGAATTATGCGCGCCTGGGAAAATTCAATGGAGCTGACAAGGGATTTTCGTCTGTATGCAGACACAACCGACGACCCCGAGCAGCAGATGATATTCAAGGCGTTTGCCGAGGATGAGGGAAAGCACGCGGCGAAATTTAAAGAAATGCTGGAGCAGATTGATAAATGAGCGGTTTTATAAACCGCTTTTTTATTACTTGAAAAGTCGACGTTTTTGGAGTATAATAATGACACCACTTAAACAAAACGAGGTAAACAAAATGGAAAAGCTTTTAAAAAGAATAAACGAGCTGGCAAAAAAGTCGAGAGAAGAAGGACTTAATGAAGAAGAAAAAGCCGAACAGGCGGAGCTTCGCCGTGAATATATAAACAAGTTCCGTCAGGGTATGGAAAACACCTTGAGTAACGTATACATTATGGATAAAAACGGCAACAAGGTAAAGGTAGAAAAAAAGAAATACTTAACCGAAAGAGAGTAATCCGAACCCGCATAAAACGGAGTAATTTCGGCATCTTTCGGCTTGTCATCTTTGCAAGGCGAAAGCCTTGCTTCATCTTCCGCACCAAAATCTACTCAAAATTCCATCCGTTTTAGGTCAGGGAATTTTCAAAGAGAGGATTTTTGATTGCGCAAGACAAAAACGCAGGTAATCCTCGATGGATTACCGAGTATTTTAACACAGCGAAAGCGGAAATCCACCTTTGAAAATCGAGGTTCGGATTGCTCACTTTCGGTTATAATAGAGGAATGACAAAATGAACTATACATACGGACTTAAAAAGGGACTGCCTATAGCCCTTGGCTATCTTTCGGTATCCTTCGGCTTTGGTATATCGGCGGTAGATTCGGGACTTTTGCCCTGGCAGGCGGTACTTATTTCACTTTTTAATTTAACATCGGCAGGTCAGCAGGCAGGGGTTTCGGTAATTGCGGCATCGGGCGCGGTAATTGAAATGATTATGACCCAGCTTGTAATTAATTTGCGCTACTCACTTATGGGTATTGCCCTTACACAGAAATTAAGTGACAAATACAGCTTTGCACACAGGCTTGTAACATCCTTTGGCATAACTGATGAGGTGTTTGCCGTTGCATCCTCTGAAAAGGAGAGAATAACTCCCATATATATGTATGGACTTATTTCTCTGCCCATTGTGGGTTGGACACTTGGAACTGCTCTCGGTGCTTATGCGGGTCAGATTTTGCCTGCATCTCTTTGTGCGGCACTGTGCCTTGCAATTTACGCAATGTTTGTTGCTATTGTAGTACCTCCCGCAAAGGAAAACAAGGGTGTTCTTTGTGCGGTGCTTGTTTCGGTGACATTGAGCTGTCTTATGTACTACATACCCATTTTAAAGGCGCACATATCACAGGGATTTGCCATCATTATATGTGCAGTTGTTGCCTCGGCGCTTATGGCGTGGCTTAAACCCGTAGACGAGGAGGTTGACGGTAATGAATAATTACTGGATTATGCTTATTGCGATGGCGCTTACCACCTATCTTATAAGAATGATACCCTTTGCGGCATTCCGTTTTAAAATAAAGAGCCGTTTTGTACGCAGCTTTTTATATTATGTACCCTATGCGGTTCTGGGCGCTATGACAGTACCCTATATATTTTACGCAACAGGCAATATATATACCTCGGCTATTGGCTTTATAGTTGCTTTTGCACTTGCTTATAAAGGCCTTTCGCTTATGCCTGTGGCGGCAATTTCCTGCCTTGCGGCTTATGTAGTCGGATTTATTTTTTAAAGGAGCACAAAATGAGAATTGTAATTGTAAGACACGGCGAACCCGATTATTCAATAGACTCACTTACCCAAAAGGGTTGGAGAGAGGCAGAGCTTTTATCCGAAAGACTTATAAAAATGGATATAAAGGATTTTTATGTTTCTCCTTTGGGCAGAGCACAGGATACGGCAAAGCCTACCCTTCAAAAGCTTGGAGTTACGGCAGAAACACTGCCCTGGCTTGAAGAATTCCGCGGCAGAATGAAGCCGATGGACAACGGCAGAATATGGCCCTGGGATATTCACTATTCAAAGTGGGAAAATGAGCCTGCGGTTTTTGATAAGGATAACTGGACAAATGCGTATTTTTATAAAGACAGTAATGTGCCCGAGGTGTTTGAAGAAATGAAAAAGGGAACAGACGAGCTTTTGGCACGTTATGGCTACAAAAGAGAAAAGTACGGCTATTCCTGTAAGGAAAATTTAGATATAACTATTGCACTTATCTGTCATTTTGGCACAGGTGCGGTAATTACAGGCTATCTTACAGGGGTATCACCATTTATGCTCTGGCACGGCTTTTTTATGCCGCCGACAGGAGTTACAACCCTCGTGCCCGATGAAAGGGTAAAGGGCACAGTTTCCTTCCGTTGTATGCAGATGGGGGACACCTCGCACCTTTATGCGGCAGGTGAGCCTGTATCGGCATCGGGACTTATGCCCGAATTTTATGATCCTGAAAGCCCTCATAAGATGCTGTGAGGTTGCTTTATTCGGAAGAATTTTTCCTATTTCCTTGTGTGCGATGAATGTAAAAATTCTCTCGAACAAAAAAAGGAGATTTTCCTATTTCCTTATTGTGTGTGCAGTAAAGATAAATAAATTTTTGTCAAAGTTATTGACAATATGTAATAATATGTTTATAATAAATCTAACTTAATATTTGAGCTAAGTGAAATGTGTAGGAGAAAGGCAAAGCCTTGCCGAAGGAGTAATGCTCTCAGGCGCGAAAGCAAAGACTGCACACGGATAGCACTCCGGAGAAGTCCGATTCCGGCTGGAATCAAAAGGATGCCGAAGGTGTAAGACCCATTTTGGGGTTAATCTCTCAGGCAAAAGGACGGAGAAAAATTTGCATAGTCTAAAGGTTATGCATTATTGTTTTTCGGAGTCGCCTCAAATATGGCGATTTTTTTATTTTTAGGAGGCATGTAAAATGCAGGAAACACTATTAAATCTTGTGGCTAATGCCAACAAGTATCTGTCCGACTATGTTCTTATTATTCTGCTTATCGGTACAGGTTTGTTCTTTACATTCAAAACCCGTTTTGTTCAGATTCGTTGCTTTGGCGAAGGCATGAAAAAGGTTTTTGGTAACATGAGTCTTCGCGGCGGCAAACATGCAAATGGTATTTCTTCCTTCCAGGCGCTTGCAACTGCAATTGCGGCGCAGGTTGGTACAGGTAATATCGTTGGTGCCTCGGGTGCTATTTTAGTGGGTGGCCCCGGCGCTATATTCTGGATGTGGGTTATTGCTTTTCTTGGCATGGCTACAATTTACGCAGAAGCAACATTGGCACAGGAAACAAGGGTTAAAGACGAAAACGGAGAAATCCACGGCGGTCCTGTTTACTACATAAAAAAAGCATTCCCCAACGGCTTTGGTACGTTCCTTTCTGTGTTCTTTGCAATAGCAGCCGTTTTAGCACTCGGATTTATGGGTTCAATGGTTCAGTCCAACTCCATTGCCGAATCCATGAATACAGCATTCGGTGTTCCCGGCTATATAATTGGTATAATCTTAGCGGTTATATGTGCGATTATTTTTATTGGCGGTATTCAGAGAATAGCATCTGTTGCCGAAAAGCTTGTGCCCATTATGGCAACACTTTTCCTTATCGGTGGTCTGGTTGTACTTTTGTCAAATCTTTCGGGTCTTGTGCAGGCTATCGGTATGATTTTTAAGTTCGCGTTCACACCCACTGCCTTAATCGGTGGCGGCATCGGTTATGCGCTTAAAACAGCAATCAGCCAGGGTGCAAAGAGAGGCCTTTTCTCAAATGAAGCAGGTATGGGTTCCACCCCTCACGCACATGCTATGGCAAACGTTGAAAAACCCCACGACCAGGGCGTTGTTGCAATGATAGGTGTATTTATTGATACATTCGTAGTTCTTACAATGACAGCACTTGTTGTAATCACGGTGCTTTACACAGGTCAGGGCGGACTTGCAAGTCTGTCACCTGAAGCATATAACGCAGCAATCAGCGGCAAGGAAATGTTCCACGGAATAGCACTTTCCAAAACCAACGCAATGCAGTTGGCAATAACAGAAGGCTTCCCCGGCTTTATAAGTGGTCTTGGCAGCGGCTTTGTTGCGATTTGCCTTTTGTTCTTTGCTTTTACAACAATTATCGGCTGGAACTTCTTTGGTAAAATCAATGCGCAGTACCTTACAAAGAACAGTAAGGTTATGACAGTTGTTTATTCTGTTATCGCAATTGCATTTATCTTTATGGGAACTCTTGCTTCCAATGACCTGGTTTGGGAGCTTACAGACTTCTTTAACTACCTGATGGTTATTCCCAACGTAATTGCTTTGATAGCACTTTACAAGATAGTAGTAAAAAACTCTAAAAATAAATAAAAGGAAATGTAAAAATAGTCCGGAGAGTAAAAGAGAACAAACCCTTGATAGGGTTTGTTCTTTTTTTGCTATAAACGAATACAAACAATCTTTCCTACTTCCTGAAAAAAAGACTGTCCTGAAGTTAATTCTACCGGACAGTCATGGGTTTTTAAATTAATTTCGTAAGCTATGAATAGGCGCAGGTATTCTTCCGCCTCTTTTTATAAATTCGCAGCTTCCGTATTTGCTTACCGGCATAACAGGGCCTGTACCCAAAAGTCCGCCGAATTCAACTGTGTCGCCTACCTTTTTGCCACGTGCAGGAATTACTCTTACGGCGGTGGTTTTGTTGTTAATCATACCAATTGCCGCCTCGTCGGCAATGATTGCCGAAAGTGTTTCTGCCGATGTATCACCGGGAACACAAATCATATCAAGACCTACGCTGCAAACACAGGTCATAGCCTCAAGCTTGTCAAGGGAGAGGGCACCACATTCTGCAGCGCTTATCATACCTGCATCCTCACTTACAGGGATAAACGCGCCTGACAGGCCGCCCACATAGGATGACGCCATAACACCACCCTTTTTAACTGCATCGTTTAAAAGAGCCAGTGCCGCTGTTGTGCCGTGAGTTCCGCACTTTTCAAGTCCCATTTCCTCTAAAATGTATGCAACGCTGTCACCAACCGCCGGGGTGGGGGCGAGGGACAAATCAACTATTCCAAAGGGAACACCTAAGCGGTTTGAAGCCTCCATAGCAACAAGCTGACCCATTCTTGTGATTTTGAATGCGGTCTTTTTTATTGTTTCGGCAACTACGCCGAAATCCTCACCACGTACCTTTTCAAGTGCCGCCTTTACAACACCGGGGCCGCTTACACCAACGTTTATTACTGTGTCAGGCTCACCTACACCATGATATGCACCTGCCATAAAGGGGTTATCCTCAACGCTGTTGCAGAAAACAACCAGTTTAGCGGGGGCCATATCACTCATTTCCGATGCTTGCTTTATTTTTTCGCCCATAAGTGCAACAGCATCCATATTGATGCCTGCCTTTGTTGTGCCCACGTTGACCGAAGAGCAAAGCTTTCCGGTGGTGGACAAAACCTCGGGTATGGATTCAATAAGACATTTGTCGCCGGGGGTCATTCCTTTGTGAACAAGGGCAGAATATCCGCCTATAAAGTTTACACCCACTGTTTCTGCCGCACGGTCAAGGGTCTTTGCAAGCTTTACGCAGTCATCCTGTGAAGAAAATGGTGCAAGCACAAGCGATGCAGGGGTAACCGATATGCGCTTGTTTATTATGGGAATACCAAAGCGCGCCTCAATTTTTTCTGCAGTCTGTACAAGCTTTTCCGCGCGGGTGGTTATTTTGTCATACACCTTATCGGTTAAGGCGTTTATATTACTGTCTGCACAGTCTAAGAGGGATATGCCCATGGTAACTGTACGTATATCCAGATGCTGATGGGAAATCATTTCGACTGTTTCTAAAATATCCTTGTTATTAAGCATATACAGTCCTCCTAACCGAAAGTGAATAATCCAAATCTCGATTTTCAAAGGTGGATTTCCGCTTTCGCTGTGTTAAAATACTCGGTAATCCGTCAAGGATTACCTGTGTTTTTGTCTTGCGCAACCAAAAATCCTCTCTTTGAAAATTCCCTGACCTTAAACGGATGGAATTTTGAGTAGATTTTGGTGCGGAAGATGAAGCAAGGCTATCGCCTTGCAAAGATGACAAGCCGAGAGATACCGAAATTACTCCGTTTAAGGCGGGTTCGGATTACTCTCTTTCGGTTAAATTCTGTGCATAGAGTTGAATATTTCTTCATCCTGAAATCTTATGGATAAATCCATATCCGCACCCATTTTGTCAAGCTGGGCAATTATGTCGGAGTTTTTGCACTTTGCACCCGTCATATCAACAAGCATAACCATTGTAAAAAGCTCTTGCATAATGGTTTGCGAAATATCCAGAATATTTACCGAGGAATCTGCAAGGATGTTGCTTATTCTTGCAATAATTCCGACTTTGTCTTTGCCGATAACAGTTATTACAGCTCTCATAAGTCCTCCTGAAAAATCTTTTTTTTAATTGTATAATATTCCGGGCGGAAAATCAAGTAAAGAAAAATATATTTTGCCATAAAAATGATAAAAACCTCGACAATTTGTACTTGGAGTGGTATAATATTAAAGATATTAATTATGTACACAATTTAACGTGGAAACGAAAGGAAGTAATAAAGTGAAAACAGGAAACATATCAATAAACACCGAAAATATTTTTCCTATTATAAAAAAATGGCTGTATTCGGACAAGGATATTTTTATAAGAGAGCTGGTATCAAATGCCTGTGATGCGGTAACAAAGCTTAAGAAAATCGCATCGGCAGGGGATGCGGAAATAAGTGATGACAGTTTTGAAGTAAACGTAATTATCAACAAGGAGGAAAAAACTCTCACCTTTACCGATAACGGAATTGGCATGACCGCTGATGAGGTTGTAAAATATATTGCAGAAATTGCCTTCTCGGGTGCAGAGGAATTTATAAGACAGTACGAGGAAAAAACCGGTGATGAAAATGTTATTATAGGTCACTTCGGTCTTGGCTTTTACTCTGCATTTATGGTGGCGGACAGCGTGGATATAAAAACTCTGTCCTATAAGCCCGATGCAAAGGCTGTACTGTGGAAATGCGACGGCGGTACAGAATACACATTGGAAGAAATCGACAAGAGCACAAGAGGAACAGAAATTGTGCTGCATATCGCAGAGGACAGCGAGGATTTTCTTGAAGAAGCAACTGTCCGCGGAGTGCTTGACAAATACTGTGCATTTATGCCTGTAGAGGTTTATCTTTCTGAAGCCGGCAAGGAAAAAGCGGCACAGCCCATAAATGACACTAAACCTCTGTGGCTTAAAAAACCCTCCGAATGCAGTGCAGAGGAATACAACGAATTTTATAAAAAAGTATTTAATGACTACAATGACCCGCTTTTCTATATACATTTAAATGTGGAGTATCCCTTTAACCTTAAGGGTATTCTCTATTTCCCCAAGCTTAAAAACCAGTTTGAAACAATGGACGGACAGATAAAGCTGTTTAATAATCAGGTGTTTGTAGCTGATAATATTAAAGAAGTTATACCCGAATTTCTGCTTCTGCTCAAGGGTTGTATAGATTGTCCCGACCTGCCCCTTAACGTGTCAAGAAGCTTTTTGCAAAATGACGGATATGTTTCAAAGGTTTCATCCCACATTACCAAAAAGGTTGCAGATAAGCTGACAGGAATGTTTAATACAGACCGCGAAAACTTTAACAGCTACTGGGATGATATAAATCCCTTTGTAAAATTCGGTTGCCTCAGGGACGAAAAGTTTTATGAAAAGGTTAAAAATATTCTTATTTTCAAAACCCTTGACGGAGAATATAAAACTCTGTCCGATTGTATGGACGATGCCAAGGCGGAAAACCACGAAAACGAAATTTACTATGTGTCCGACGAGCTTCAGCAGGGACAGTATATTGAGCTTTTCAAAAACCACGGCATAAGCGCTGTTATGCTTCCCGGCATACTTGACAATCACTTTATTTCCTTTGAGGAAATGCACAATAACGGGCTGCATTTTTCGCGTATTGACTCGGCAATTGCTTCGGGCATTAAGGGTGAGGAAAACACAGACGCGGAAAAGGTAAGTCAGCTTTTCAAAGAAGCAATAGCAGATGAAAAGCTTAAAATAGAAACATCGCCTCTGGGTGCGGATGATGCACCTGCGGTACTTCTTCTCAGCGAGCAGTCCAGAAGAATGAGCGAAATGGCAAAGCTGTACGGCGGCGCAATGCCCGAGGGAATGTTTATAGCAGAATACACCTTAAGCATTAACACAGGCAGTCCTGTAATAAAGAGCATAGCTGATACACAGGACAAGGAAATGGCAATAAAAGCCTGCAAGCAGGTTTACGATATGGCGAGAATAGCACAGGCACCTCTTGACAGTGCATCACTTAAAGAATTTATTAAACGTTCAGCAGAAATAATGAACGACGCTTTATCAAAATAGGAGGAATTATTATGGCAAGAATGTTTGGAACAGACGGAGTACGCGGCATAGCAAATGTAGAACTTACAAGTGAGCTTGCGTTTAAGCTTGGTCAGGCAGGTGCACGCGTACTTGCAAAAACATCTTCCGGCACACCTACTGTACTTATAGGTAAGGATACAAGAATTTCAGGTGATATGCTTGAATGTGCACTTGCAGCAGGTATATGCTCTGTAGGTGCAAATGCAGTTTTTGCGGGGGTTATACCCACACCCGCCATCGCATACCTTACAAGAAAATACAAGGCAAGCGCAGGTGTAGTTATATCTGCATCACACAACCCTGCAAAATATAACGGTATTAAATTTTTCAGCGGCACAGGCTTTAAGCTGCCCGATGAGGTAGAGGATGAAATAGAAGCACTTATAGAATCGGGTGTAACAGATTTGCCGGGTGGAGATGCGGTTGGCAAAATTACATACGCAACCGAGGCCATTGCTGATTATGCCGATTTTGCGGCATCCACCATTGACTGCACACTGGACGGACTTAAAATAGCGGTTGACTGTGCAAACGGTGCGTCTTATAAGGTAGCACCTGCTGTACTGGAACGTTTGGGCGCAAAGGTTACTGTAATTTCAAACCAGCCAAACGGCATAAACATAAATGCAAAATGCGGCTCTACTTACCTTGAAAATGTGGGCGAATTTGTCCGCGGCGGCGACTATGATATTGGTGTTGCCTTTGACGGTGATGCAGACAGAGTCCTGATTACCGATTCACAGGGCAACGAAATAGACGGTGACAAGATTATGGCGGCACTTGCTCTTCAGCTTAAAAGCGAAGGCAAGCTTAAAAACAACACACTTGTTGCAACAGTTATGAGTAATATGGGACTGTTTATAATGGCAGAAAAGAACGGCATAAACGTGCTCAAAACCAAGGTTGGTGACAGATACGTGCTTGAAGAAATGATGGCAGGCGGTCACATTATAGGTGGTGAGCAGTCGGGTCACATAATTTTAAGTGACCATAATACAACGGGTGACGGACTTGTTTCTGCTTTGCAGTTTTTAAGTACAATGAAGAAAACAGGCAAGAGTGCGGCACAGCTTGCATCGGTTATGGAAAAGCTGCCGCAGGTGCTTATAAATGTTAAGGTAGACAATGCAAAAAAGGCGGGTCTTGACGGAGATGAAGAAATTGCCGCGAGAATAAAGGCGGCAGAGGATGTACTTGCAGGTACAGGCAGAGTGCTCATCCGTCCTTCAGGCACAGAGCCTAAAATAAGAGTTATGCTTGAAGGCAGTGATAAGGCTCTTATTCAGAAAGAGGCAGAGGCAATAGCGGCAATCATTAAGGAGAGATTAGGCGAATGAGTATAAAATTTGGTCCTTCGGGCAATTCATTGTCCTTTTACGATCAGGGACTTAAGCATTCATATCAGATGCCTGCATGGCTTTCGGATATGGGTCTTTCGGCTTACGAGTACCAGTGCTCAAAGGGTTGCAGAATAAAAACCGAAACGGCAGAGAAAATAGGAGAAGAGGCAAAAAAGCATAATATTGCATTGAGTATTCACGCACCCTACTACATAAACCTTTCGTCAGAAGGGGAGAAAAGAGACAAATCGGTGGGTTATATCCTTGAAACCTTAAACGTGGCACGTCTTATGGGTGCAACAAGAATTGTTGTCCACTCGGGCGGATGCGCAACAATGTCAAGAGATGCGGCAATGGCACTGGCAAAGGATACATTGCGCCTTGCAATAGCGGAAGCGGACAATGCAGGCTTTTCGGATATACATATCTGCCCCGAAACCATGGGTAAAATAAATCAGCTCGGAACAATAGAAGAGGTTGTGGATTTTTGCCTTCTTGATGAAAGGCTTATTCCCACCATCGATTTCGGGCACTTAAATGCACGCACCTTTGGCGGTGTCAACGGCGCAGAGGATTATGCGGCGATACTTGACGAGGTTAAGAACAGACTTGGAAGTGAAAGAGAAAAGCTTTTCCACTCCCATTTCAGCAAAATTGAGTATACCGAAAAGGGTGGGGAGAAAAAGCATCTCACCTTCGAGGATACTGTGTTCGGCCCTGACTTTGAGCCTCTGGCAGAGCTTGTTTGCAAGCGTGGACTTACTCCTACATTTATTTGTGAGTCGGACGGCACAATGGCAGAGGATGCTCTGGCTATGAAAAAAATGTATGAAGAAAAATTAAAGGAATTATAAAATGCATAAATCAAGATGTGAAAGGCTTTTAAAAACAGAAAACGGTCACTCGGACGGAGTGCTCATCACTTCGGAGGCAAACCTCTTTTATATAAGTGGTTTTACGGGGGGAGAGGGTTATGCCCTTATTGCGCCCGAAAAGCGAGTGCTTTTTGTGGATTCACGATACACCGTACAGGCAAAGGAAGAAGCACCCGACTTCCGTGTGGTGCAGTTTGGCAGGTCACCGCTCGAGGTTATAGAAGAAGAAACCTCATATATGAAAAGAATAGGGTATGAGGATAAAAGT
>JAZNUH010000004.1:0-19177 GCA_045592225.1 Clostridia bacterium
GAAGGAAATAAAGATTTCGGTTATTGTCGGTGCAATACTGGCGGCTGTTATCATTATTACAACCTGGGTTACCCGTCAGGATTTAAGTCTTGCCCTTACAGTCGGTCTTTCCCTTTTCGCAACTGTTATTGTTGCAAAAAGTGTTGGTTGCCTGCTGCCTATTGGCGCAAAGCAGCTCAAACTCGACCCGGCTATAATGGCATCACCTATCATCACTACAATAGTTGATATGTGTGCGCTGCTTCTCTACTTTACAGTAGCAACAAATCTTATGGGACTGTAAAAACTGCCCAGACCGTAAAAAGACAAAACAAAATTAAACCAAAAAATTTGCATAAAAACAAAGGATGTTCGTTTGAACATCCTTTGTTTTTATATGAGTTTACTTACCTCATTATATATTTTTTCTGCAATTTCCTCGGGCGTATCATCTGCATTTATCACCACAATATTATGGTCGGTAAGTCTGTCAAACACCGCCATAAACTTTCCGCGTATTTCACGCAACATATTCGCATCCTTCTCAAAAATTTCAAGGTGACTTCTTGCGCCGTCAATACGTTTTTTGCAGTTGTCGGGGTCAACGTCAAGATATATACAAAGGTCAGGCTTTTCAATGTCGGGGCAGTTTAAATTCATGTCCATTACCCAATCCATATCGGTGGAAATACCCTGATAAGCAAAGGATGAGTAATAGTACCTGTCGCTTATAACGTCACGTCCGTCGGCAAGCTGTTTTTTTACTCCCCATACAGGATTTACGTTATGTGCAACGCGGTCTGTCATAAAAAGTCCTGCCAGCTCGGTAGCTGTGCGCGGACTTGTACCGCTTAGAACATCGCGGATAAGACCTCCTGTTACCGAATTGGTGGGTTCAGCGGTTGTGCATACACTTCTGCCTTCACCAAGAAGCTTTTGCTCCAAAAGGCGAATCTGGGTAGATTTACCCGAACCGTCTAGTCCTTCAAATACTATAAAAAGCGGTTTTGTGTTTGACATAAAGCCTACCTCCTTTGCATTTATTATTCTAACATATAAAGGGGTAATACGTCAACATTTGCCGCCAATTAAAAATTTTTACAAAAACCCTTGCAAATGCTGATTTTATGTGTTATAATGCACTTGTGACAGAAGGAGTGGGCAAAACCCACTCCTTTGTGCGTACATAACTCGAAAGGAGTGGCACAATGAACAAAACCGAAAAAGCGGTATTTGAACTGGCAGAGCCTATTGCCGCTGAAATTGGTCTTCGCATTTACGAAACCGAATACAAAAAGGAAGGACCTGACTGGTATTTA
The DNA here is from genome assembly GCA_045592225.1 of Clostridia bacterium. Classification (GTDB taxonomy): domain Bacteria; phylum Bacillota; class Clostridia; order UMGS1883; family UMGS1540; genus JAZNUH01. Next base: position 1,299 of record JAZNUH010000004.1, read on the forward strand.
AGAGTTTTTCTTTACAGCGAAAAGGGCGTAGATCTTGACAACTGCGAATATGTAAGCCGCAGACTCAGCGACCTGCTTGACGAAAAGGACTTTATTCAGAACGCATATATGCTGGAGGTTTCCTCCCCTGGTATAAACAGAGCGCTTACCCGCGACTGGCATTATGAATCGGCAATCGACGAGGAAGTAGAGCTTAAGCTTTACGAGCAGATAGCCGGCAGTAAAACTCTTTACGGAATATTAAAGGAATATAATAGCGACGCCTTGACACTTGAGGTTGAGGGCGAGCTTATAAATATAGAAAATAAAAAAATAGCAAGCGCAAAGCTTTGTATTTTGAAATAGGAGAGAACGAAATGAGTAACGAACTTATGACCGCACTTGAGCTTTTAGCCAAGGAAAAGAAAATTAATAAGGACGACCTTTTTGAGGCCCTTAAGCATTCGCTGGTAGGTGCTTACAGAAAGTACTATGACGGTGGAGAAGATGTTGAAGTTAAGTTTGACAAAAACGGCAACGTAAAGGTCCACACAAGAAAAACTGTTGTAGAAATTCTTGAAGACCCCGAAACAGAAATTCTGCTTGACGAGGCACAGCGCATCAGCCCCAAGTATCAGCTTGGTGATGTGGCCGACATTGAAATTACTCCCCGCGATTTTGGCAGAATTGCCGCACAGAATGCAAAGCAGATGCTTGTTCAGCACATCCGTGAGGCTGAAAGACAGCGCCTGTTTGACGAATATCATGACAAAGAGGGCGAGGTTGTTACCGCTACTGTTCAGAAGATGGACAAAAAGGGTGTTCTTATCGAAATCGGCGGAACAGAAACAATTATGCCCCATTACGAACAAATGCCCGGTGAAGTTTACCGCACAGGTGACAAGATAAGCGTACTGGTGCTTGAAGTTAAAAACACCCAGCGCGGTCTGCAGATTCTGGTTTCACGCACGCATCCCGGTCTTGTTCGCCGTTTGTTTGAACGCGAAATTCCTGAGATTGCTGCAGGCACAATTGAAATTAAGTCCATCGCACGTGAGGCAGGCAGCAGAACAAAAATCGCTGTATGGTCAAACGACCCCGATGTTGACCCCATGGGTGCTTGTGTTGGTACAAAGGGCACACGTATTGCGGCTATACTCAGTCATCTCGGCAGCGAAAAGATTGACGTTATAAAATACAGCGATGACCCTGCACAGTATATTGCAGAATCCATTTGCCCTGCAAAGGTTATAAATGTTGAGCTTGACGAAGAAGAAAAGTCGGCAGTTGCATCTGTTCCCGAATTCCAGCTTTCGCTGGCAATAGGTAAAGATGGTCAGAACGCACGTCTTGCTGCAAAGCTGACAGGCTGGAAGATAGATATAAAGGGCGATAAAAACGCAGTGGGAGATGTGTTTGATATTGGCTAATAAAGCAGCACGCGAACGCACTTGTATCTCCTGCCGTAAGGGCAGCTCCAAGGAGGAGTTTTTCCGCATATCCCGTCTTGGCGACGGCACGGTTTCGGTAAACGCCGACGGCGGCAGAGGTGCTTATGTGTGTAAAAATACAGCCTGTGTTTTAAAAGCACAGAAGGAGAGACGCATAGAGCGCGCTCTCAAAACAAAAATAGAAGCAGAAATTTACGAGCAGCTTCTTAATCTTTCGGAGAGTAAATAATAATGGCAAAAAAACCTGACGGTATGATTGGTATGTCAGTTGCCGCCGGCAAGGTTGCCTTTGGCAGCGAAGAGGCGGTAAACCGCGTGCGGCGCGGCAGTGCACATCTTGTAATTGTGGCTACCGATGCCTCGGACAGAACCAAAAAACTTATGTATAATAAATGTAACAGCTTTGGTGTTGACATCATAGAATATGAAACGGTAGACGGACTTGGTCATATTACAGGCAAAAACCGTGTTTCGGCGCTTGCTGTATGTGATGCCGGTCTTGCCGGAGCAATTTTGAAAATTTACGGGGGTGGCATTAATGGCTAATGTAAATAAAGCTAATAAACCGAGAATACATTCAATCGCAAAGGACCTGAATGTATCAAATAAAGAGGTAATGGATGTTCTGGAAAAGTACGGTATGGGTGTTAAAAACCATATGAGTACTCTTACCTCTGCCGATATGGATGTAATATTTGATTATTACACCCAGAAATTTGATGACGGCACAGATATAACTGAATTTTTAAAGAGTAATCAGCCCAAAGACCCTGCGGCAGAAGCGCCTGCAGAGAAAAAGGAAAAGGCTGCGGGCAAAGCAAAGCCTGCCAAAAAGGCTGACGACAAGGCTAAAGCTGCGCCTGAAAAGGAAGAAAAACAAGCCCCCATCAAAAAGAGCACAGAAAAGGTTTACGTTGATACCCGTGCGGCAAGCGTTGACCTTGAAAAGATAGACACAACCGAAAAAATTGAGCAGATGGTTGACGGTATGATTAAAGAAGATACCGGCTCCACAAAGCAGAAGATTAAAAAATCTGCTAAACAGAATCAGCAGAAAAAGGATATTCCTGCCGAAAAGCCCAAGGAAAAGGTAAAGGAAAAGAAAAAGGAAAAGATAACCGTTGCTATTCCCGACGAAATTACAGTAGGTGAATTTGCACAGAGAATAGGCGTTGCAGCAACAGAGGTTATCAAGCGCCTTATTCAGCTCGGCATTATGGCGGCAGTAAGCCAGACAATTGACTTTGATACCGCTTCACTTATTGGTGACGATTTAGGTGTAATTGTTGAAAAAGAGGTTATAGTAACAGATGAGGATATTCTCTTTGGTGACGAAGAGGATGCTCCCGAATCTCTCAAACCCCGCTGGCCGGTTGTTGTTGTTATGGGACACGTTGACCATGGTAAAACATCACTTCTCGATGCTATCCGTTCCGCTAACGTAACTGCAACAGAAGCAGGCGGTATTACACAGCACATCGGTGCTTACAGCGTAAATATAGGCGACAACAAAATAACCTTCCTTGACACTCCCGGACATGAAGCCTTTACAGCTATGCGTGCCCGCGGTGCACAGGTTACTGACGTTGCAATTATTGTTGTTGCAGCAGATGACGGTATTATGCCCCAGACAGTTGAGGCTATAAACCACGCAAAAGCTGCAGGCGTAAATATTATTATTGCAATCAACAAAATTGATAAAGAAAGTGCAAATATAGACAGAGTAATGCAGGAGCTTACCGAACACGGTCTTGTTCCCGAGGATTGGGGCGGTGACACAGTTTGCGTTCCCGTTTCTGCAAAACAGAATAAAAATATTGACTCTCTGCTGGAAATGGTTATCCTTATTTCCGAAATGAAGGAGCTTAAGGCAAATCCCGACAGACTTGCACGCGGTACTGTAATTGAGTCCCGCCTTGACAAGGGTCGCGGTCCTGTTGCTACTGTACTTGTTCAGAACGGTACACTTAAAACAGGCGATATTATTGTTGCCGGCACAGCAGTTGGTCGTGTAAGAGCTATGATTGATGACAAGGGCGCACGCGTAACTACAGCAGGTCCTTCAACTCCTGTTGAAATCACCGGTCTCAGCGAAGTTCCTGACGGTGGTGACCTGTTCTATGCAGTAACCGATGAGCGAATGGCCCGCTCGGTTGTTGAACAGCGTAAGCAGAAGATTAAGGACGAACAGAATGCGGCTCAGTCGGCTGTAACTCTTGACGATTTGTTTGACAGAATAAAAGAAGGTGAGGTTAAAGACCTCAATATCGTTGTTAAGGCAGACGTTCAGGGTTCTGTTGAAGCGGTTCGCCAGTCCCTTGAAAAGCTTTCAAATGACGAAGTACGTGTTAAGGTTATTCACGGTGCCGTTGGTGCCGTTACCGAATCGGACGTTATGCTTGCAGTTGCATCGGGTGCTATTATCGTAGGCTTTAACGTACGTCCTGTTGCAGGTGCTGCACAGTCAGCAGAGCGCCAGGGTATAGATATTAGAATGTACCGCATCATCTACGAGGCTATTGAAGAAGTAGAAGCGGCTATGAAAGGTATGCTTGCTCCCAAATTCAAAGAAAAAATTCTGGGTCATGCAGAAATCAGAAACACCTTTAAGGTTAGCGGTGTAGGTACAATTGCCGGCTGTTACGTTCAGGACGGTAAATTTATGAGAAACTCCAATGTTCGTATCGTTCGTGACGGTATAGTTGTTCACGAAGGTGCGCTCAGCTCACTTAAGAGATTTAAGGATGACGTTAAGGAAGTTGCGTCGGGTTACGAGTGCGGTATGGGCTTTGAAAACTACAACGATATTAAGGAAGGCGACATAATTGAATGCTCCATCATGGAGGAAGTAAAGCCTGATTAATCCAAAGGGGGAAAGCAAAATGGCTTCTCACAGACAGGACAGAATAGAAGAAGAAGTAAAAAAGGAATTATCTGCTTTAATACGCGAGCTTAAAGACCCCAGAATTTCAGGGGTGGTAAGTGTTATCGCAGTAGATGTTACCAAGGATTTGCGTTTTGCAAAGGCTCATATAAGTGTTTTAGGCAGCGAAGAGCAGCGCCAGAGCACACTCAAGGGCATTACTGCTGCTGCAGGCTTTATAAGACGCGAGATTGGTCATCGCGTTGGTCTGCGACACACACCCGAATTTACCTTTAAGCTGGATAATTCAATAGAATACGGTGCACATATAAATAAAATAATCGAATCTGTTTCCGGCAGTAAGGAGGACACCGATGAACAGCCCTGATATAATTGCGGCATTATCCCATGCCCGCCGTGTTGCTGTTCTGCCCCATGTGGGTATTGATGCGGATGCCCTTTGCGCCGCTTTGGCAATACAAAAGATTATTGAAAATTACGGCGGCAAAGCTGTGGTTTTTGCAGAGGAAAATGTCCCCCGCAGCCTTGACTTTATAGGCGGTAAAACCTTTATATGGGATAAAACCGATTTTGATTTTGATGTTGCTGTTGCCGTTGATTGCGGCGACAAGGCACGTCTCGGCGAAAGAACTCCGCTTTTTGATGCGACGGCACTTAAAATTAATATTGACCATCACGGCACAAACACTAATTTCGGTGATTTGAATATGGTTGAACCCGATTCTCCGGCAACCTGTCAGCTTATTTACGATATGATTGATTTTCCGCTGACAAAAGAGCTTGCCCAGCTTATTATGACCGGAATTATTACAGATACAGGCGGTTTTCGTTTTTCGTCCACCTGTGCACATACTCATGAAACTGCAGCGGCACTTATACGCGCAGGCGCAAACAGCAGCCATATATGTGAACAGTTTTTTGACAACAAAAGCTTTGCGCAGCTTAAAATAGAGTCAGCCGTTATGTCTGCTGTTGAGCTTTATCACGGCGGTAAAACTGCAGCCGGCTATGCCACCGATCAAATGTTTGAGGAGGCGGGTGCAACCACCGATGATGCACAGGCAATTTCGGGAATTCTTCGCCAGATTGAAGGTGTTTCCACCTCAATTTTTGCCTACCACAAAAACGGCGAGGTTAAGCTTTCACTCCGCACCGACGGAATTGTAAATGCCGCAGAGGTATGCTCTTTACTTGGCGGCGGCGGACATATCCGCGCAGCAGGCGCAACCATGCAGGGCGACATAAAGGATTGTGTAAAAAAAGCACTTGAGGCGGTGGAGAAGTATTATTAACGGAATAGTGAATATATGGAAGCCTTCGGGAATTACCAGCCATACTGCGGTAAATCGCGTAAGGCGAATACTTAATATAAAAAGAGTGGGACACACCGGCACCCTTGACCCCATGGCAGAAGGAGTTCTGCCCGTATGCGTTGGCAAAGCCACCCGTGCCGCAGACCTTATTGCAGGTTCAAAAAAAGGGTACCGCGCAAAAATGCGTCTTGGCATTACCACCGATACCGAGGATATAACCGGTACCATTCTCACAAGCTGTACACCCGAGGTTACGCCCGAACAGATAAAGGCTGTTTCTGCCGGATTTGTCGGCGACATTTTACAGACACCGCCTATGTATTCCGCGGTACACCACAACGGCAAGCGACTTTATGAGCTTGCAAGACAGGGCGTTACAGTAGAACGCAAGCAAAGACAGATAACCATTCATTCTCTCTCTGTTTCAGACATTATCGGCGACGAGATGAGCATTGACGTTATTTGTTCAAAGGGCACATATATCCGTACCCTGTGTGCTGATATAGGACAAAAGCTTGGTTGCGGTGCAACCATGACAGCCCTTACGCGCACCAGAAGCGGTATTTTCACCGCAGATACGGCAGTAACATTAGAGGATTTTGAAAAAGACCCCGAAAAACACATTATCCCCGTGGACAGGCTTTTTGAAAACTACCGCAGGGTAGAGCTTTCCGATGATGATGTGAAAAGGGTTAAAACCGGTCTTTCACCCCGAACACGAATTGCCGAGGGAACAATATGCCGTCTTTATTCCGGCTCAGGTGAATTCCTTTGCATTTCCGAAAGCCGCAAGGCTGAACGTTCAAATGAATTTAAAATGATTACCGGTTTTTACGAGGTAGGATAAATGAAGACTGCAATAGCATTGGGAAATTTTGACGGCGTGCATAAAGCCCATGCCGAGGTCATTAAAAATGCCTGTAATACGGCACATCGACACGGGGCAGAGTGTGTGGTTTATACCTTTGATGCACATCCGCAAAATATACTTTGTGGTAGTAACAGCGTAAAAAACATAATGCAAAATGATATGAAGGAGGAAATTATCCTTTCGCTCGGTGCGGATAGAGTTTTTTTTGAAAAAACAACTCCTGAATTTCTCTCTCTGTCACCCGAGGCATTTATTGCATATCTTACGCAAAAGTTTACACCGGCTTTTGTATCAGCAGGCTATAACTATCACTTTGGCTGCAAGGGCAGCGGTAACACACGGACTCTTTGCGATTTAGGCAAAAAATACGGATTTGAAACAATCATAGCCGACGAAGTGCGAATTGATTCTCACGAGGTAAGCAGCAGCGTTATACGAAAGCTTTTAGAAGAGGGTAATATTTCCCTTGCAAACCGTTTGCTTACAAAGGATTACTCCTTCCGCGGCGAGGTTGTTCACGGCAAGCACCTGGGTAAAACCCTCGGTTTTCCGACTGCAAATGTGTTTTTTCCGTCAGGTGCACTTATTCCCAGGTCGGGCGTATACAAAAGCCGTACACTGATTGAAAATAAATTATATGACAGCATAACAAACATCGGCTCAAATCCAACGGTTGAGGACGCGCCCACAAGGGCAGAAACCTTCATCTCCGGGTTTGACAGGAATATATACGGCAAGTGCATAACAGTTTCTTTAATCCAAAGAATAAGAGATGAAATACGCTTTGACAGTGTCCAAGCGCTGTGTGCACAGATAAAAAAGGATGCCGAAGTTGCTTTTCGAGGAGGAGCATATGAATAAAAAATCACTTACCATTATAATTATTTCTGTGGTTGTACTTCTTGTTGCTGTGTGGGGTATAATTATGGCTGTTTCTTTAAACAGTAATCCCGAACCTACTCCCCCCTCAACAAACCAACCCACAACATCATCCGTACCCATGAAGCGCCCCGGCAAGTCGGGTAAGCTTGATGACAACCGTTATCAGGGTGATGTGCTTTCTATTACAGATACACAAATTGCCATTTTGGTAGGCGCACAGAGAATGACCTTTGACCTCACCGAAAGGACAGCACAGCATATACCCATTTTGGAAATTGTGGTTGGTGACAATATAATTATCGAGGTAGAACCCGGTACAAATACCGTTAAGTCCTTTGAAAAAATACTCAGCGAAGTTTAAGAGGTGAAATACTATGCTTGACTTTTTAGCCTCGCTGCCGGCAGAGCTGTATGTGACAATAATATCCATGGTTCCGCTGATAGAGCTTCGTGGTGCAATACCTGTTGGGGTTGCCCTCGGACTTGAACCCGCGGTTTTATATACCATAGCAGTTATTGCAAACTGCATACCAGTTCCCTTTATTATTTGGCTTATGCCTCCGGTTATGCGATATTTAAAGAAAACAAAAGCCCTTCGTTGGTTTGCGGATTTTCTGGAAAGAAAAACCGAAAAGAACAAGGAAGCGGTTTTAAAATACAGTACATTTGGTCTTTTTTTGTTCGTGGCAATTCCCTTACCCGGCACAGGTGCCTGGTCTGGCAGTCTTATTGCTTCGCTTTTAGACCTTAAACCCAAATATGCAATTCCATCCGTTGTGTGCGGTGTAATTACCGCCGGTATTATTATGAGTCTTGGCTCATACGGTGTGGAATGGCTGATTAACTTATTTTAAGAAAGGATTGATTTTGATGACTAAAACATTATTTACATCTGAATCGGTAACAGAAGGACATCCCGATAAAATGTGTGACCGCATTTCGGACAGCATTTTAGACGAAATATTAAAATCCGACCCTATGGCGCGTGTTGCCTGCGAAACAACAGCAACTACAGGCGTTGTTTATGTAATGGGTGAAATTACAACAGACTGCTATGTAGATATACAGAGTGTTGTTCGCAACGCGGTAAAGGAAATTGGCTACACCGGTACAGAATGCGGTTTTGACGCAGACAGCTGTGCGGTTTTAACTGCAATTCACGAACAGTCCCCCGATATTGCAATGGGTGTTGATGCATCCCTTGAAAGCAAGCAGGGCGGCGACCTTGAACACGGTGCAGGCGACCAGGGTATGATGTTTGGCTATGCCTGTGACGAAACACCCACACTTATGCCTTTGGCAATTCACCTTGCACACGCACTTACAATGCGTCTTACAGAAGTGCGCAAAAGCGGTAAGCTTGACTACCTCCGTCCCGACGGAAAGAGCCAGGTTACCATTGAATATGACGATGACAAGCCTGTACGCATCGAAGCAGTTGTAATTTCCAGCCAGCATAGTGCAGAGGTTGATATGGAAGTTCTTAAAAAAGATATTTACGAACAGGTAATTGTTCCCACACTTCCTGCAGAATTGCTTGATGACGCGACAAAAATTTACATAAACCCCACAGGCCGTTTTGTTGTAGGCGGACCTGTTGGTGACAGCGGTCTTACAGGCAGAAAGATTATTGTTGACACCTACGGCGGCGCAGCCCGTCACGGCGGCGGCGCTTTCTCGGGCAAGGACCCCACAAAGGTTGACCGCTCGGCATCCTATATGGCAAGATATGTTGCTAAAAATATTGTTGCCGCAGGTCTTGCTAAAAAGTGCGAGGTACAGCTCGCTTACGCAATCGGTGTTGCACAGCCTGTATCGGTACGTGTTGAATCCTTCGGCACAGGTGTTGCAAGTGATGAAAAGCTTGCCCAGGCTGTTACAAAGGTATTTGACCTTCGTCCCACAGCTATAATCAATAAGCTTCAGCTCCGCCGTCCTATTTACGCAAAAACTGCGGCATACGGACATTTTGGCAGAGAAGATGCAGACTTTACCTGGGAAAAGACAGATATGGTAGATGCCCTTAAAAATGCTCTTTAATGTGGGATGTGAAAATCCCCCCGATCACAAAAAGGGGGAGTGTATATTATACTTCCATTTATAAGATGATAGTACTTACAAAAGATAATAGGCTTTACTGTTAAAGGAACAAGTCCGCTTTCACGGACTTGTTTTTTTTATATCTCCCTTTTTGTTATAAATGCTGCACCCTACAATCTGTTTTATATTTTAATTTTTAAATATATTGTAAAGTCAACAAATTGGTGTTATAATATATTTGCTACAGATTTAAACTACTGCCAATAAAAGGCAAACACCTAACTGAATATTTATACGCTTAGGGTATACGCTATTTGTAAAAAGCGTAAACTCGTGTTTCGACATACCCATAAGCGTAGCTTTAGGTGATATGGTTAAAAATCTGTAGCAAGATTGAAACAGAGTCCCTGCGTTTTTTAGTGCGTGGCTCTGCTTCGGTAAAGCTGCGCACTTTTTTATTAGGAGAATGATAATATGAAATCTTGTTGCTTTTTCGGGCACAGAAAAATAGCAGAAACACCAACGCTTACAGAAAAACTCACGAATATAATTGAAAATTTAATAACCCAAAGCAATGTTGACACCTTTATATTTGGCAGTAAAAAAGAATAAAATAATTATGAATTTGTTTGAAGCTTAGGGGTAATTTACAAAGTGCCCATATATAAAAAATCGTGGCTTTTGCCACGATTTTTTTATAAATTAAATAACTTTGCCGCATTATCCCAGAAGATTTTTTGATTATCTTCTTCGGACAATCCCAGCTTTAAAATTCTCTCTATTGTTTTCTTTTGGTTATGCATTGGGAAGTCTGTACCGAAAAGACATTTATCTGTGCCGTGTGCAAGAATAAGTCTTTTGGCATCGGCAGGGTCAATAAATTCCAGAGAGCTGCAGGTATCGAAATACACATTTTGTCCCACCAGGTATTGCTCCGCCTCTTCCATGTTCATAAAACTGCCGCCAAGGTGTGCGGCTATTATGGTCAGGTTCGGGAAATTATCGTGTATTCTGCGTATGCGCCTGGGGTTTGATAAGTCATCATATTCATCTCCCACGTGGAAAAGAATGGGCAGTCTGCCCTCAGCACACTCATAAATGCGAAATGCCTTGTCACTGTCTGCTTTAAAGCCCTGAAAATCGGTGTGCAGCTTTATTCCACGAAGTCCAAGAGAAATTATACGCTCGATTTCACCTTCAATATCCTCATAATCTGCGTGAATAGAACCAAAGCCTAAAAATCTGTCATTTATTTTTGACGAAACAAAATCGTTTACCGCCCGTACCTGTTCGGGTCGGGTTGCGGTTGAATGTATAAGGCATTTTTCAATCTGTACCGCCTCGGCAAGGGATTTGTCAAGTGATTCCCAGGTGCCCTCTGCCGCCATTACAACATGATAATAATCAGCAAGGTGATCTACCGCCTTATGAGCGATTTTATCAGGAAAAATGTGAACATGTGTGTCAAATACTCTGTAGTTTTTCATAAAAAGTTCCTTATCTGTTTTGTAAAATTTCTATTGCCTTTGCAAGCTGTGTATCTTCACTTAATGTAAGGTCGGATATGGACTTTACCTGTGCCGATTCAGGCAGCTCCACCTCATAGTCGGGTGTAAAGCCTACATCCTGAATACAAACTCCGGACGGTGAGTAATAATATGCGGTTGTAAGCCTTATTGCCCCCGCTTTGCCTACCAGGGGAATGAGCGATTGTACACAACCCTTTCCAAAGCTTTTCATTCCTACCACCGGTGTTTTTATATTATCTCTGAGTGCTCCTGTAAGCACCTCGGATGCAGAGGCCGAATTTTGATTTATAAGTAAAACCATCGGAGTATCTATACAAAAATCATTACTCTTATAATACCGTGTATTTCCCGCTTTATTTGCAGTATATACCACCGTACCTTCGGGCAACAGCATATCTGCTATTTCCACCGCTGTATTTAAAAATCCGCCGGGGTTGTTGCGCAGGTCAATTATAAGTCCGTTAGAATTTTGTACATCGGTATCGGTAAGCGCCTGCATAAATTCCTCGGTTGTATTGTCGGAAAATTCGGTTATTCTTATATATGCATTGTCTCCGATTTTTTTGCCGCTTACCGTTTTCCTGTCAATTTTTTGTCTCTCTGCCCACACGGTTAACTGTTCTCCGTCGCGAAGAAGTGTTATTTCAAACTTTGAAACATTGGGGTCACTTTTGAGCATTGTTGTCATCTGGGTATATGTTTCAGCAGTTACCTCCAGCTCATTTACCTTTATAATTTTGTCCCCTGCCCGAATACCTGCCTTCTCTGCCGGCGTGTTTTCGAATACCCCAACAACCGTAACCAGATTATCTTCGGGGTTAACATAAATCTCTATTCCTATGCCGCGGTATTCAGAGTTTAGGCTGTCCATAAACTCGGAATACTCCTGCTCGGAAAGGTACTGTGAATATGGATCGTCTATCTCCTGCACCATTCCGTAAAGCGCCGCATCGTCAAGGGTTGCCGAATCAACCTCGCCCATAAATCCCGAGGTGATGATTGCCCGTGTTGTCAGATAACTGCCTATGGGAGTAAAAAGCGCCAGCACACCAATCACCAGAGCAACAGTTGCCACAAACGTGGTAATTACCGATATTAAAACACATAATTTCTTTGACAATATAAATCTCCCTCACAAAAGCAGAAGGCGACACCCCGGCTTTTTTGCCCGGGCGCCCCGCCTTCGACTATATTATATTCACTTCTAGTTAAAATATGACATGGGGTCCTGTGTCTGTCCATAAAGCAGCACCTCAAAATGCAGATGGGGACCGGTTGAGTTACCGGTTGAACCAACAAGCGCAATTTTCTGTCCTCTTGTAACCACCTGACCTGCACTTACAAGCAGAGTACTGTTATGTGCATACAGAGTAGAAAGACCGTTGCCATGGTCAATTACAATGTACTGACCGTATCCGCCGTTCCAGCCTGCACGCAGAACTGTACCCCCTTCAGCCGCAACAACCGACGCACCGTATCCTGCACCTATATCCACACCGGTATGAAGCTTGTTTCTCTTCTGTATCGGATGAAATCTCCAGCCGTAAGGTGATGTAATATATGTTGTTGAAGGTGCGGGCCACGCAAGAGCACCGCCCGAATATACCGCTGCACTCGAGGTTGTATTGGACGAGCTTTGAGAGGTGAGCGCCTGTATTTCACGGCGAACACTTTCCTCTTCACGGTCTGCCGCATCAAGTATAGCCTTGTACTTTTCTTCGTCAGCCATAAGCTTGTCCAGTATAGCCTGCTTTGTCGCGCGTACAGACTCAAGCTCCGCCTTCTTTTCATTTTGTATCTTTCGGTTTAAAAGCAGAACCTCTTTTTCCTCTTCTATTTCATTTTTGGCATCTTCAATTGTCTGGCGGGCATCGTCAAGAGTTTTCAAAATGCCTCTGTCATATTCTACGACCTGATTTACCAGCTCAATTCTGTAAAGCAGGTCGGAGAAATCCTTTGCGCCGAAAATAACCGACAAATAGGATGTATCATTATTTTCGTACATAATACGCAGTCTTGTTTTATATGTATCGCTGTATTCGGTAAGCTTTTGTTCAGCCACCTCAAGCTCGGCTTCTTTTTCAGCTATTTTTGTTTCTGTTGCCGCAATATCCTGATCAATAGCGTAAACCTGATTTTCTACATTGGCAAGCTCTTTGTCTATGGTTGCCTTTTGCGCTTCCATATCCGACTTGTCGGATTTAATTGAATCAAGCTTGTTTTTAGCCTCTTTTTTATCGCTTTCAGCTCGTTCCAGCTTTTCTTTAAGTGTGCTTACATTGTCGGCACGCACATACAAAAACTGCGGTAATATTGTAATGGCAAGAAAAGCAACAAGCGCAATTATCGCCATTATTGTTTTTACTTTTTTACTCAATGTAACATCTCCTTTTATCACACCTTAAGGTGACGTCTTATTGCAATAAGGCTGCCCAGTGCGCCCATTATACCGCCAAAGAGCAGCAGTGATGTTGAAAGCAGGGCAATGAGTGATGACATGCTCTTAAGCTCAAAAATATTAAGAAAGCCTATCATGGCCGAAACCACCCAGTTATAGCCGATTGTGGATAACAGCAGGGCAATTCCTCCGCCTATAAATCCAATTATAATACCCTCAATTATAAAGGGCCATCTTATAAACCAGTCGGTTGCACCAACATACTTCATTATGTTTATTTCGCGGCTTCTTGCGTGTACCGCAAGCTTTATGGTATTGGAAATTATAAATACCGCTATCACGCTGAGGAAAAGCATTGCAATTATTCCGCCTATACGTACAGCTCTTTCTGTTGCAAGCAAGCCGTTTACTATGTCCTGACGGTTTTTAACCTCTTCAACGCCGTTTATTGCCGCAATCTGGTCTACCGTTTCAATGGCAAGGGATAAATCCTTAAGTGCAATTATGCAGGAGGGACGTAAAAACGAGCCGTCATCAAGACCTGCCGCACTGTCGCCCAGCATTTCCTTAAGATTTGCAAACGCCTGCTCCTGTGTTTCCGCCGTAACCGAGGCTACATTATCCAGCTTTTCTATTTCCGCTTTTACTCTGGCAAGGTCGGCCTCTGATGAATCTTCGTTTATAAAAGCCTGCATTTCACATTTTGCCATTACCTGATCAGATATGTAGTTTATGTTTATACTGAACAGCATAAACACACCGAAAAGCAAAAGACAGCCTGTAACGGTAACAATGGATGTGAGGGTCATAATTCTGTTGTACCACAGGCTTTTACAAGCCTCACCGAGGTAATATCTTAATTCTCTAAACGCCAACAGTATAACCCCCTCTCTCTTCGTCACTTACAATTTCGCCCATATCAAGAGAAATTACTCTCTTTTGCATATCATTAACAATTTTTTCAGCATGTGTTGCCATAACAATTGTTGTGCCGTGCTTGTTTATATTGTCAAGTATGGTCATAATTTCTGCCGCTTTTTCTCTGTCAAGGTTACCTGTGGGCTCGTCGGCAATCAGCACTGCAGGGTTATTTGCCAGGGCGCGTGCCATGGAAACTCTCTGCTGCTCACCGCCTGACAGCTGATTGGGGTAGCAACGTGCCTTGTGAGCAAGTCCAACCATGCTCAGCACTTCAGGTATTCTTCTTCTCATCTGTTTTGTGGATGCACCCACTATGCGCATGGCAAAGGCAACATTTTCATAAACAGTACGCGATGGCAAAAGTCTGAAGTCCTGAAAAACCACACCAATTGAACGGCGCAGGAAGGGAATTTCCTTATGCTCAAGCTGGCCTATGTTAAAGCCGTTTACAATAACCTCGCCTTCTGTGGGCACCTCTTCACAAAGCATCATTCGTATAATAGAAGATTTACCCGCACCGCTGTGTCCTACCAGAAAGGCAAATTCACCTTTACCAATATGGAAGCTTACATTACGAAGGGCAACTGCCTTGTTGTCTTCGTATATTTTTGTTACATTGTTAAATTCAATCAAAATTAAAACCTCAATTCTTAAAATTACAGTTTTATGGGATTTGAAACAAGATATTTCTTAACCATCATAGCTACCTTGAATACAACCGCTTCGTCAAACACACGCAGGTCAAGTCCTGTAAGCTTCTGCACCTTGTCCAGCCTGTAAACAAGTGTGTTTCTGTGTACATAAAGCTGACGGGAGGTTTCAGAAACATTTAAGTTGTTTGCGAAAAACTCCTGAATTGTATGTATGGTTTCGCGGTCAAGAATATCTATAGACTCTTTCTTGAAAATTTCGTCTAAAAACAGTTCGCAAAGAGTTGTGGGAAGCTGATAAATAAGTCTGCCAATACCTAAATTTTCATAGTTTATTATACTCTTTTCGGTATCAAACACCTTTCCCACCTCAAGGGCAACCTGTGCTTCCTTATACGACTTTGCAATTTCCTGTATGGTAGGTGCGACAGAGCCAATACCAACCGATGCACTTGTAAGTGATTCGGAATTGAGTGTATCCACTACTGTCTGTGCTATTTTTTCTATTTCCTCGGGTAAATCCGAGTCAAGCTCCTTGACAAGAATAATATTCTTTTCATCAAGACCTATTATGAAGTCGCGGTTTCTTTCAGGGAACAGGTTCATAAGCACATCTATTCCCGAGCCGTCAGACATGTCCGACATTTTAATAAACATTACCGCACGGGGGGTATCGTATGGTATGTGCAGCTCCTTTGCTCTTACCAGAACATCACCGGGCAGAACATTATCCAGCACTATATTTTTAATAAGGTTTGCCTTGTCAAACTTTTCGTCGTGAAGCTGCTTTATTCCGCTTAAGGATATGTACAGAACGTTTGCACACTTTTCTGCTTCTTCGTCCTCACCCTGAACAAACACAACAAATTCAGGATACAGACGTGACGACTGTGAATAAAAAGTGTATCCGCCGTATCTTAAAACCTTGTCCACTGTTGGAATAAGCGCTAAAATATCATCAACCTTTTCTTCTATCATGGAATGGTCTCCATAGGAAAACACAATTCCGGCATCATCAATAATACCTACATGGCGTCCGAAAAGGTCATTCATCTGATAAATTATACTTTGAAAATATTTGTTTGCCATAATACTCTCCCCTTTCAGGCTTACATAACGATACATTATATATAATATCTTTTTTTTGCCGTTCTTGCAAGAGAAAAGACGAAAAATTCACAAAAAAGTAACATAAAATACTTGGATTTTGCACAAAAAGGGGGGTAAAAATTCTTTTACTCCCCCCCTTTTTTTACGCAAGCACAAGACCCTGCACCAAAATTCCCAGATTATCTGCATATATTCTATCAAAATCCTTTATGGGTAAGGGATTTATCCCCCTGCCCGCCTCAATTGTATAGCCCGGGCGGTTGTACTGTTGTATAAACCAGTCCTTGTACCCCGCAAAGCCTGATGCATAGGGCGTTTCTTCGGCAACATAACCGCTTACTCTTTCAAACTGCTGTGCAATTTCAAAGGAACGGGGAGGCAGATAATCCAAAAACCGCCAGTATATTACCTCGCCCTGTGTATGGTAAGAAAGTGTCAGCACAAAATTGTGCTCCAGGGTATAATTATATACCGCCCTGCTTTCCTCCGCATCAAGGGGCGCATTGCCCACAAAGTCACGCGGACCCGGGCGGTCATAGCCTGCGGCAAATTTTATCTCCCTTGCATCCTCCCACTCAGCAGGATAGGAGAGATTTGTGTCAACCCCCTCAATATTTGCCTTCCACCCGTCGGGAAAGGGAATGTCCGGGTAATTTTGCGAAAGGTTTACTGCCCGATTATAATATTCCCCATCGTTAAGTGCGCCTGTTACAAGGTCCACTCCGTCAGGGTTTACAAGTGGCATAATATATAGGGTTGTTCTTTCAAAAAGGCTTTGTGCTCTCTGTCCGCCGATATTAAGCTCCTTTGCCACTGCATCTGCATACCTTTCGGCAAACTTTAACAGGAGAGGGGTGGTTATCCACTCGTTTGCATGGTGAGAGGCGTTGTAAAACACTTCCTTTTCTCCTCGTCCTATCTGCAGTGTATACAGGCTTTTCCCCATTACGCTTTTACCCGCTTCTCCGCGTCTTATAAATGGATACCTCGCCTCCATACCCTCTATTATAAAGCCTGTCAGCTCATAGGTATAGCTTATATTTGTAGGTACAAGTGCAAAGGAATAAGGCACTATCAGCCTTTGGCCAATCCTTAGGTTTTGCGGCTCCGCCTCCGGATTTGCGGTAATAATAGCATTTATATCTGTGTTATATCTTCGTGCTATGGCATAAAGAGTGTCACCCGCCTTGATGGTATAAATAAAATATCCCCGCAGATAGGGTGCAAGCCTTTCCCATGTAAGTGTCCCCACTACACCGTCAGGAGTAAGTCCCATATTAGCCTGAAAGCTTTGCACGGCAGCAAGGGTTTCACCGCCAAAAAAACCGCCAAGTGCTCCTCCATAGTAGCCTGAACGCGACAGGGCAAGCTGAAGCATTTGTACATAGGGCCCCGTATCTCCCTGTTTAATCAGCTTCATATTAAAACACCTCCGCATTCATTATATGCTCTGCCGTCGAAACGGTGCCTGTATTTTCTTCTTGCAAACCGCCGCGAGAGTATGATATTATTAAAAAAAGGAGGGTTTGTTATGAAAAAAATTTGTGCAATCCTTTGTTTTATATTGTGCCTTACCATAAATGTTTCGGCACTCGAATGCGAGTACGGTATTGCCCCGCAGTTTGACTCGGTGCGTGATTTTAATAACGGTGTTGCCCTTGTGCATAAAGATGGGCAATCAGCTGTTATTGACAGGTACGGCAAGGTAATAGTTGACTATGACAGCCGTCTCAAACACATACGCAGTAACGGACTTATTATGGTTGTTGGCGAAAATGATTTTGCGGCATTTTTCTCGTCAAAGGGTGTTCAGCTTACCGACTATGTTTATGACACATATCCCGTTACCGA
>JAZNUH010000005.1:0-10038 GCA_045592225.1 Clostridia bacterium
CTACAAAACCATGTATTTTACCTTATTTAACGCAATTACCGATGCGATGAAAAGTATCTGCGATGCCGGGTCGGTTACCGAGGCAATGCACATATTGTCTGATGCACAGATAAAGACAGAGGAAATTTATATTGACACCTATGAGGACTTTCCCGAGCAGGAAGAGATGGAAAATGGTGATGAGGAATAAACAGATATAGAAAAAATCCGCGTTTGCGGATTTTTTTCATCAATTTTGCATTTTGCATTTTGAATTTTGAATTTAGCAGTTACAAGAAGAGTAATGCCGAAGCATTACTCTTCTTGTAACTGAGCTATTCTGTCACGTATATGCTTTTTGGAAATTGCGGCAAGGTGGGAGAAGGGATACTCCAGCGCCTTTTCCATCATTTCTATCGCCTGCTCCTTTTCACCAAGAGTAAGCAACAGCTCGCCAAAATTATAGTAGGGAATGGGAATGCCAAGCCTGTGGTCGCAAAGCTCCTCGTATAAATCCCTTGCCTTTTCATACTCACCAAGATGAAAGTAGTTTAAAGCAAGATTGTCGGTAATACCCTCATCATTTTCGTCGTACTCGTGTGCCTTGAGGTTAATTTCCAACGCTTTTTCGTAGTCCTTTTTAAGAATGAGAAAATAACCCAGATTTGTGTAAATAGCGGTGCTTTCGCCCTGCTCCAAAAGCTCCTCGAGAATGTCAATAGCCTCGGTAAGATTGTCGGTTTTCCATAGATAGAGTGCTTTGTTTATGGTGTGGCGCACACTGTCAGCCCCGGCAAGCTTTAATGTGTCAAGCTTTTTAAAGGCGGCATCGGCATCCTCCCACAGCCCTTCACGCATACAAACATATGAGTAATATACCGCATAGCCGGGATTGGGACGGGGCATGAAAAAGCCCTTTTTCATAAGAGCTACCGCACCGCGGGGATTTTTTTTGTAAATCATTGCGCCGCGCATCAGCAAAAGGTCGGAAAGATTAAAGACTAAAAACAGTATAATAAATACTGCGGTAAGTATAAGCCCTATAAGCAGGCTGTACTTAAAAGCATATATAAGAATGATAACGGGGATAACAGAAGTAAGTAAAAGCTTAAGCATAAACAAACAACCTTTCATAAAATTTACTAATATTAAATCACAAAAGAGTAAAAATGTCCATAGTTTAACTGAAATGATTTGACAAAAGATGAAATATATTATAAAATTATACAAATGAAGGCTTTGGAGGTGTAATGAAATGCAAAGACTTATTCTGGTTGTAGATGACGAAAAGCCTATTGTAGATATTTTAAGATTTAATCTGGAAAAGGAAGGGTATAAGGTAATAGAAGCACTTGACGGCGCCGAAGGACTTAATCTTGCGCTTACAAAAGAGCCCGACCTTATTCTGCTTGACGTTATGCTGCCCAAAATGGACGGCTTTGAGGTGTGCCGTAAGGTGCGCGAAAAATCGGGAGTACCCATTTTAATGCTCACCGCCCGCGAGGAAGAGGTGGACAAGGTTTTAGGACTTGAAATGGGGGCAGATGACTATATAACAAAACCCTTTGGTATAAGAGAGCTGCTTGCAAGGGTCAAGGCAAACCTGCGCCGTACAACCAATGCTGATGAGGTTGTCGATGGCGAAATAATAAGAATAGGCGAGCTTACCATAAACTGCAGTCGCTTTGAGGTGGAAAAGAGGGGCGAGGTTATAGACCTTACCCTGCGCGAATTTGAGCTTATAAAGTTTCTTGCTCTTCAGCGCGGCAGAATATACTCCCGCGAGAGTCTGCTTGAAAAGGTGTGGAACTATGAATACTGCGGTGACCAGCGTACAGTTGATGTAACGGTAAGACGTCTGCGTGAAAAGATAGAGGATGACCCGGGCAACCCCGAATATGTACTTACCAAGCGCGGAGTGGGATACTATCTTAAAAAAGAATAGGTAGCAAAAGATGTTTAAAAGTATTCAATGGAAGGTGCTGACAGTTTTTATTCTGCTGATTATATCGGTAATGATAGTTGTGGGTACCTTTCTTTTAAGCAATATAAATAATTATTATCACGAAGAATTTGCCATGCAGATGGAGCAGACCGTGTTTATACCTGAGCTTACCAGCCAGCTCACTGCGGCGGTAAACGGAGAAGACCCTACCGCCACACTAAACCAGCTTATGGAAGTGTATATAGGCAGAATAGGTGTTGACTCCTTCCGTAACTATTATATACTTGACAGCAGGGGCAACATAGTAGCAAGCTCGGAGGGTGCAGGCTACGGTCAGGCAGAAATTTCGCACAATCTGCTCACCGCAATGGACGGCAAGGTGGGAGATAAGGTGGACAACCGCGGCGATGTTATGGACTATGCCTACCCCATTTTGAAAAACGGCAAAACAGCGTATATAATTTATATAAGTGATACCAAGGACGAAATTGATGCGGTTATGAGCCGTATATTCGTAATTATATTCTGGGTGTTGCTTTTGGGTTTGGCTATGAGTGTTGTTATGGGACTTTTCCTGTCCCGTACAATTATTGCGCCTATTGCGTCGCTTAAACGCAAGGCGGAAAAGCTTGCAGCAGGTGACTTCGGCAGTAAAATAGAAGTAAAATCCCGCGACGAAATTGCCGACCTTACAGTAACCTTCAACACAATGGCGGCAGAGCTTAAGCGCACGCTGGATGATATATCTGCAGAAAAAAATAAAATAGAAACAATATTCCGTTTTATGACCGACGGTGTTATGGCGTTCAGCCGTGACGGAAGTATACTCCATATAAACCCCGCGGCAAGGAAAATGCTTGATATTGCCGAGGATGACAACATTAATTTTGATGAATTCTTCGAAAAAGCAGGGGTGAATGTAAAGCTGGCAGGCTTTTTGTACCTGGACGATTACAAGACAACCGAAAAGGATGTTAAAATTGACGACAAGGATTTAAAGGCGTATTTTGCCCCCTTTATGACCGAAAATGACAGAATAGACGGTGTTGTGGTAGTGTTTCAGGATATTACCGAACAGCTTAAGCTTGATAATTCCCGCCGCGAGTTTGTGGCGAATGTTTCTCACGAGCTGCGAACACCCCTTACCACCGTTAAAAGCTATGCCGAAACATTGGCGGAAAATGCGGAAAAAGGCTCAATGGAGCAGTCCTTCCTTGATGTTATAAACAACGAAACAGACAGAATGACCCGTCTTGTAAAAGACCTGTTAACCCTGTCAAGGCTGGACTATGACAAAACCGCCCTTGTTAAAAACACCTTCTCCCTGCAAAGGCTTGTGGAGGAGATTGTGCGCAAGCTTTCCATGGATGCAAAAAAGCACGAGCACCGGCTTATATTTAAGCCCAAGGGTGAAATGCCCCCCTTCTATGGTGACAGGGACAGGCTTGAGCAGGTTATAACAAACATAATTTCAAACGCAGTAAAATACACGCCCGACGGAGGCACAATCGAGGTTTCCTGTGACTATTTCTTTACCGATGCGGTAATAACGGTAAAAGATAACGGAATAGGCATACCCGAGGCAGACCTGCCCCGCATTTTCGAGCGCTTTTACAGGGTAGACAAGGCAAGAACAAGAAAGTTCGGCGGAACGGGACTGGGTCTTGCAATAGCCAAGGAGATTGTAGAATCCCACGGCGGTAAAATAGAAATAAACAGTAAACAGGGTAAGGGCACAGAGGTAAGAATTACCATGCCCCTTTACTCGGAATAAAAGGTAGCTATGAAAAGAAAAGACAAATGTTTTTTTTCTGTATGTGCAATCATCATACTTACCTGCCTGCTTCTTATATCGGGCAGGCTGGGGTGCTATTTCGGAAGAACACAGACAGAGGAGGCAGCTCCCTCGCATACAATAAGCAACGAGGGGGATTTGCGAGTGCATTTTCTGGATGTGGGTCAGGGTGACAGCAGCTTTGTTGAACTGCCCGACGGCAGATGTATGCTTGTGGATGCTTCGGAGGAGGAATACGGGGACAAAATTGTTTCCTACATAAGCGGACTGGGCTACAGTACAATTGATTATGTGGTGGCAACCCATCCCCATTCGGACCATATAGGCGGAATGGCACAGGTTATAAACAGCTTTGAGGTGGGCACTTTTTGTATGCCCGAGAAGGAGCACACCACCAAGACCTTTGAAAAGATGCTTCGTGCAGTTGAGAAAAACGGTTGTGACACACAGTTTATAAGCGCAGGGGATATAATTTTTGAAGGTGACTATCTGAAAGCAAGGGTTGTAGCTCCCATATATGATGATTATGAAGACCTCAATAACTTTTCTGCAGTAATACACATATCCTACGGCGACACGGCGTTTCTGCTGACCGGTGATGCCGAGGATGTATCCGAGGAGGAAATTTTAAAATCGGGGGCAGATATTTCTGCAGATGTTTTAAAGGTGGGTCATCACGGCTCATCCTCATCCAGTATAAAAAAATTTGTCAACGCGGTTTCGCCCGACTATGCGGTTATAAGCTGCGGAGAGGATAACGAATACGGCTTTCCCAAGAAGTCGGTTGTAAACAGGTTTAAAAAGGCGGGAGCCGAGGTGCTTATTACCTGGCAGGAGGGTGACATGGTGTTTACCTCTGACGGAGAGGCGGTGGACTACCGGTGATAAAATGGACAGTTGACAGATTTGAAGGAGAAATGGCGGTAATAGAATGTGATGGGTACCGCTTTAATGTTCCCCGTGCAGCTTTGCCCGACGAAACTGCGGAAGGGGATAGCCTGACAGTAAAAAACAGCGGTGACATAAGCCGCAACGAGGCGAAAAACCTTATGAACAGAGTTTTTAAAAAAGACTGATGCGGAGGGAATAAAAATGCCTGAAATGACAGAAATCGTACAAAATTTTTGCGTCACGGGGACACCTGTAGAGATAAAGCCTATGGGTAACGGACATATAAACACTACATATCTTGTTACGGCACAGACCGGCGAAGGGGCAGAGAAAAAGTATACCCTTCAGGCAATTAACAGATACGTGTTTGAAGACCCCGAGGCGGTTATGAAAAACATTGTTCTTGTGACCGAGCATATAAAGAAAAAGCTTGCAGGTGAAAATGCAGAAAGGGGCGTGCTGTCTGTTGTGCAGACAAAGGACGGCAAAAACTTTTTCTGTGATGATGAGGGTGAGTACTGGCGTATGTATACATACGTAGACGGCAGTCACTCTATGGATTTTGTTGAAGACCCCGACCAGCTTTATGCGGCAGGTGCGGCGTTTGGTAATTTCCAGAATTTAATGGCAGACTTTCCTATGACTGCTCTTACCGAAACCATACCCAACTTCCACCACACACCGGGCAGATTTGCACAGCTTATGGACGCGGTGGAAAAGGATGTGTGCGGCAGGGCGGCATCGGTTAAAGAGGAAATAGACTTTTTTGTGCAGAGAGAGGCTGAAATGAGCATTCTCACCGATGCGGCAGAGCGCGGTGAAATACCTTTGAGAGTGGTACATAATGACACCAAGTTCAATAATGTTTTGTTTGACGATAAAACAAACGGTGCACTTTGCATAATAGATCTTGACACGGTAATGCCGGGTCTTGCGGCAAGCGATTTTGGTGATGCAATACGCTTTGCGGCAAGCACCGCCGAGGAGGATGAAACCGATTTGAGCCGTGTTGCCATTGATATGAAGCTTTATGAGAGCTTTGCAAGGGGCTTTTTAACCGCTCTTGACGGCAAGCTTACAAAGGCAGAAATCGACACACTCCATTGGGGCGCAAAAATTATTACAATGGAAATAGCAATGCGCTTTCTTGCAGACCACATAAACGGAGATAAATATTTCAAAATACACCGTGAAAACCATAATCTCGACAGAGCAAGATGTCAGATGGCGCTTGCAAAATCAATGGAGGAAAATTTTGACCGGATGAGAGAAATTATTTGCAATTTTTCAAAATAGTTGAACTTTTTTTGGCAAAGCTGCGTCTAAAGAGCAAAGGGCTTTGCCAAATTTTTAAAAGGAGTGAAATTAATGAAAAAGTTAGCATTATTTTTGGTATTGGTATTTGTTTTTACAGGTATTACTCCGGCACTTGCAGCGGATGACATAAGCGGAATTGTGCTTTCGGTTAAAAACCGCGTGCCCATAGACGAGGCGTGCACCGAATTTAATGGTTCACCCTATAAGAGAGAGAATAAAACAGTTTATAATCTTGACTGGAGCACACCCTCTGATGCAAAGGAATACAAAAGTGTATCTGTAACGGTAAATGACAATAATATTATTACCATGTACAGTACATATAACAGAAGCGGTAAATACACAAAGACATTGCCCAAAATAACAAAGGAGCAGGCACTTGACGCTGCAAAAAAATTCTTTGCAAAGGCAAACCCTGATATTGCAGGTGTATATGACTTTGACAAAGCAAGCGTTTCGTATAATATGAACGCTTACCATGTTTCTGTGAGAAGAT
This sequence comes from Clostridia bacterium, assembly GCA_045592225.1. Taxonomy (GTDB): domain Bacteria; phylum Bacillota; class Clostridia; order UMGS1883; family UMGS1540; genus JAZNUH01. Next base: position 6,424 of record JAZNUH010000005.1, read on the forward strand.
ATGCAGGTGTTCCTGTTTACGGCAACAACGCAAGCTTTTCGGTAAATGGTGAAACAGGCGTGGTGGAAAATATGAATGTTTCTTACACACCCTACCTTGTGTTTGTAAACGATTATGGAGTTATAACACCCGACGGCGCAAAGGCGGCATTTGAAAAGCTTGGCGGACTTGAGCTTATATATAAAAGCTTTGAAACGGGAGATGAAGCACCCGTTGCGCGACCCATTTATGTATCAAGCGGCAAGGGTCTGCGCATAAATGCCGGTTCGGGCAGCGAATATATCGGTAAGCAATATGCAAACGAGGAATACAGAGAATCACTGAAAAACGAGGCGGCAATGGACAGCATGGCAGGTGGCGGAGCATCGCTCACTCCTCAGGAGATTGCTGAAATAGAAAAGCTTGCAGGTCTTATAACAGCCGAGGATGCAGAGGCAAAAATAAAGGCAATGCCGGAGCTTATTCTCCCGGCTGATGTCAAGCACAGCTACAGCCGTGTGTATAAAAGCGGTGAGGACAAGTATATAATGAACATAGGCTTTGAGTGGGAAAATGGTCACGCAGAGGCAACCCTTAACGCAAAAACAGGTGAAATTACAAATTTTAACGGCTATGATTACAGCGGTGATAGCTACACCCAAAAGCAATACCCTGCAGATGCAGGTCGTGCAGAGGCGGTTGCATTTGCCGAAAAATACTATTCACAGTATACACAAAGGTCAACCGAGGGCGAGGCTATTTCGGTATCGGGCGAGGCAAAAGCCTACAGACAAAACTGGGTAAGAGTTGAAAACGGCATTGAATACGCACAAAACGGCTTATCGGTAACGGTTGACAGAGAGAGCATGAAAATTACCTCCTTTGGCATAAACTGGAACGAGGATGTGGTTTTTGAAAGCCTGGACGGTATAATTTCATCGGGCGAGGCGTATGCAAAGCTTTTCTCATACATCACCCCCGAGCTTGTTTTCTATATAAATGAAAATCAAACTGCAGCGTCATATATATATATGACCGAATTCGGTGATATTGGTTCAATTTGCGCCAAAGATGGTGTGGCGCTCGACTTTGCCGGCGAAGTGTACAAAAAACAGGAACAGGTAGAATATACAGACGTTTCGGGTCACTACGCAGAAAAACAGATAAAAGGGCTTTTTGATGTTGGTGTAGGCTTTGACGGTGGACAGTTTATGCCTGACAGTATAATAACACAGGGCGAATATATGGAGCTTGTATCCGATTGTGTGTTTGACTACCGTCCTCTTTTGGGCAGCAAAGTAGATGCAGACAGAATATACAACCACGCAGTTTCAAGAGGCGTTCTGGAGAAGGAGGACATAGACCCCGATGCACCTCTCACCCGTGAAAAAGCGGTTACATATCTGCTGCGCGCAATGGGTTATGCAGAGTTTGCTGAAATAGAAGGCATTTTCGTGTGTGATTTTACCGATGCGGCAGACATAACACAAAACCTTTTCGGCTATGTATCTATTGCCCGCGGAATTAAAATAATAAGCGGCGCAGAGGGAAATATGTTCCTTCCGCAAAAGCAGATGACAAGAGCCGAAGCGGCGGTAATACTTTATAATTATCTTTCAAAATAAGGGGACAGTATGAAAAAATTAGCAGCAATTTTTACGGCACTTTTACTTCTTGCGGGATGCAGTCAGCAAACCGCTGTGGAGGTAACCGAAGACTTTTTGATTATAACCTCATTTTATCCCGTATACATTTTTACAACAAATATTGTGGGGGATGCAGAAGGGGTATCGGTGCAGAATTTAACCGACAGCGGCGTGGGATGCCTGCACGATTACAACATAACCCCTGTCGATATGAAGCTTATGGAACGGGCAGACCTGCTCATAATAAACGGTGCGGGAATGGAGCCTTTTATGGATAGTGTTCCCGAAGGTCTTTCTGTTGTGGATTCGTCGGAGGGCGTGGAGCTTATAGAGGATAACCCGCACATATGGCTTTCTGTTCCAAATGCCATAAAGCAGGTGGAAAATATAACCGAGGGACTTTGTAAGGCGGACAGCATTAATGCGCCAAAGTACAGACAAAACGCAAAGGAATATATCTCAAAGCTTAACCTGCTTGACGGCGAAATAAGAGAGGCAACTGCAGGGGGCGAAAACACGGGAGTTATAACCTTCCACGAGGCATTCCCCTATTTTGCGGCAGAATATGGGCTCAAAGTTGTGGCAACGGTGCACGTAGACGGTGAATCCGAGCCGGGTGCGGCACAGCTTGCAGATATAATAGAGATAGCCGGTGAGGGCAAGGTGGCGGCAATATTTACCGAACCGCAGTATTCGCCTAAAAGTGCACAGCTTATATCAAATGAAACGGGTGTGCCCATATATGAGCTTGACCCTGTGGTAACAGGAGAGATTAACGCAGAAGCATATGAAAAAGTGATGAGAAAGAATATAGAAACACTTAAAATTCTAAATGCTAAATAAAGGACAGTTGACAATTGAAAATTGAAAGTTGAAAATTGATGAAGGAAACCCGACGGGTTTCCTTTTTTATGCCTAAGCGGTGGATGAGGTTTGTAGCAAAGATAAAAAGAAAACCAACCCTAAAAATTATCGTAGAGCCTTTTTAAATTTGCAGGCACTTTTATCTTATGAATGGAAGTCAAAATAATAAATTCATTTTTGCGGTCCGGGTCTTTTTTAAACGGTGTAGGGGATGGGAAAAATTAGTGCAGAACAAACGAACCGAACCCGAAGGGTAGCACCGCCGACACGTCAAAGCAAAGTCCGTTCACAGGTTTTGAGCAAAAGCGCAAAACCTTACCACTCCCTTGCTTCTCCTCTTCCCCACAAAGCCTGTGGACTTTGCGGGGTCCCCAAAAGTCGCTAGGCTTTTAGGGGTAAGGAGCAAGCGAGCTGAAACGTACAAGTTTTGGTAAAAACTTGTACCATAGCGAAACTTGCGACGCAGGTATATCGGCGGTTGTGTTGGCGGATAGCAAAAAAGCAAAAAAAACAAGTCCGCGAAAACGGACTTGTTCATCTGATAGTAAAGCCTATTAACTTTTGTAAGCAATTTCGTTTTATAAATGGATATTATAAACTATATCTTTTTTTGCGGTCCGGGTCTTTTTTAAAACAATGTAAGGGGATAGGGAAAAAGGTTCAGAACGGACAAACTGAACCCGAAGGGGTTACCCGAAGCTGTACAAAGGTACAGCGAGAGGTGAAGTTTGTTCGTAACAAAAAGGCACAAATAAAAAGGAACCCCACCTGAGTGGGGTTCCAACTTATTAATAATTAAACACACAAAACATTTGTTTCGCAATATCTTTTATAAAAAACTGCCTTTTTGTGCTCTGGAGCTTTTTCACATCCCCTTCTCAATCATGCGTTTTATTGCGACTATTGCCTCCGCTCGGGTTGCGTTTCTTTGCGGCTCAAACGCCCCCTTATCTGTTCCGCGCATAATACCCAGCGCCACTGCGCTGCCTACGGCATCCACCGCCCAGCTGCTTATTTCCTTACTGTCATTAAAGCCTGCTGTACTGCCCTTTGGAATGGTCACACCCGTTTTTGCAAAGGCACGCATAATCATAACCGCCATCTGTTCACGGGTAATGGGTAAATC
>JAZNUH010000006.1:0-7520 GCA_045592225.1 Clostridia bacterium
CAAGCACTTCTAACTGCAACAACTATAATCTGTTCACGGGGGATTAAGATGTCGGGCTTGAATGTTCCATCATCGTAACCAATCATAAATCCGCGTTCTGCCATAGCAGAAATGTAACCCTTAGCCCAGTGATTTTCTGTATCGGTAAATACTATGTTGTTATTTTCCTTAAGTCCGAGTGCGCGTGCAACCATTGTAGCAAATTCAGCACGTGTTACTTCCTTATCGGGAGCGAAGGAGTATGTTCCGTCTGCATTCTTATAGCCGGAAATTATTCCCGCTTCAACAAGCTCTTCGATGTCCGACATAGCCCAGTGATTCTGCATATCACTAAATTCAATCTTGCTGTCCACATCAGGCTTAACCGGTGTTGTTGTTGATGTACCGCCACCTATATATGCAACAGAAGCGGAAACTGTTACTGTTACTGTTGCCTTAACACTACCGTCTTCTGTTCTTGCTGTAATAACCGCCTTGCCCTTTGCTATGGCTGTTACAAGACCGTCATCAGAAACTGTTGCTACATCCTCGTCCGAAGATTCCCATATAATGGTTTTGTTTGTCGCATTTTCAGGAACTACGGTTGCAATAAGCTGTTTTGTTTTTTCCGTCTTCATGCTGATTGTTCTGCCAACATTAAGAGTGATGCCTGTAACAGGTATCACATCACATGTTACCTCTACATCAAATTCGCCGAGCAGACCATATACGTTATTTGTTCCGCCTGATCTGTATACTTTAAGAGTAAAATCGCCGTTATCAAGAGCTTCAACTGTAAACTTCAGTGCACCCAGGCTGTTGTCGCTTATAATTGTTTCACTCTTTTCACCTTCGGGGTTATACATAATTGTGTTGACAACATTTATTATGCTTGCCTTATAGCTGCCAACGGCCATTGCTATATCGAATTCGAGATCCTCAGCGTCATCACAGTCAATTTCTATTGTTTCGCAAAGAGTATCTTCTTTGTATATTCCCATAAATCTGCTTATAAACAGGTTAAGGTTTATAATTCTTGCCTTTCCGTCGGGGTCCGCCTGATCAGCAATATATTTGTTTGCGGCAACAAAATCGTCAACTGTCCAACCGGCAAATGCAAAACCGGCTTTAATGCCTTCCATACCCTCCTGGTTTAAAAGTGAATTTATAAGTTCGGCTGCAAGATCATATACCGCATCAACCGCTTCCACTCTTTCGCTGTTAAAAAGTGCAACCTGTTTTTCTATAACCTTGTTTACTGTATTTTCATTTCTGAAAAAATCAACAATTTGATTATTTACACCGTCAGATGCAAGTGCATTTGCAAAATCACTGCCAAAAATTGCGGCAACAACTTTTTTATTGGCATCACTTACAAGTGCTTCAAAAGCAAGTTCAAAAGATTCATCTGTGGAGAATAAAACAGCATTCAGGTCCTGAAGCAGACGTGTAATTTCTGCTTTCATTGTTGCATCAATCTGTTCAGATGTTGCTTCACCTATTGAGAATGCAAGCTCACCGCCCTGAACTGCAAGCTTGTTCTTAATGTTGTTCAGCAATGCATCAGCTTCACCAAGTGTAGACACCAGTGCAGGGAATCTTGCACTTGCGTCCTGTGCGGAATCACCCGAAACATCATAATCGGAATAAATCACTTCAATTTTTTCTTTAAAATCTGCAAGCATAGCCTCTGTAGCCGCAACAGGCTCTTCACTCCAGTTTATAGAAATATCCTGTCCGTAAAGATGCATAAGTCTTATGTAACGCTCAAAGCCTACGTTTCCCTTTATTTCATCAGTTAAAAGTGCAGACACACCGTCTGTACCGTCAAGCACATCACTCCAGGGTGCATAGGTGTAATCCTTAGCCGCATATTCCGCATATTCGCTTTCAATTTCAGCCATAGCCTGCTTCTGTTCTTCATTGGCAATGGACTTTACTGCAAGCAGTTCAGCTTTGAAATGACCCACTACATCTGCTCCTGCCGCAAATGTAAGCGTGCTTGTCATTGCAAATATCATTACCATTGCAATTAATACACTGACAATTTTTTCAACAGATTTTCTTTTGAACATATTTTCCTTCTCCTGTCTGTCGCTGTGCCGACATATATTTTTTTCCACAGAATCAATAACCGTATTTACGTGCCAATTCCATTATTTTGTTGTATTCCGCATGGGACATTTTTGAAAAAACAATTTGTTTGGCTCTTGCTCTTTTCTCCTTATTGTACGGACTGCTCATAATCGCCGAAACCTCACTAACCTCTGCAGCAGTATACCTTGAATATATGCTCATTACATAAGCTTTATCTGCCGGGTCTATACCGTCCGGAGCACTTACCGGTGTACTGTCACTTCCTGTTTGAGGTGTTTTAACAGGTAAGTCGGATTCTTCAGTCGTTTCGTCCCGGTGGCTTTCGGTTTCAGATGCTTCAGGTTCATCCTCCCGCCCGGCGTTGTCGAAATAATCCTCTACAGAGGAGCTTGCTATAATATCAAGTCCCTTAAGCGCAAGGTATTCCGTCACTTTGTCATATGTAATTTTACCTGCAATGCCAATTACACACAAAACCGCAGCAAGAATACAAATCTTTTTTGTCATAATGCCTCCGCATACATATATTTATCATATTATATCATTATGGCATTTTTATTTCAATACTTTTCATTTAATTTATTTGTTAATTTTTTTAGTCAAAAGCATTGATTTAACGACAAAAAAATGTTAAAATAATGGGTATGAAATTCGGAAGGAGATAAATAACATGAATTATTCGCATGAAGTACAACAAATGCAGTGTGTTGCAAAGGGCGTAAATCATGGTCCTGCTCCCATTCCTGAAGAAGGAAAATGGGTAAAATCCAAGGAAATTAAAGATATTTCCGGTCTTACACACGGCATCGGCTGGTGTGCTCCCCAGCAGGGAACATGCAAGCTGACACTCAACGTAAAAGAAGGTATAATCGAAGAAGCACTGGTTGAAACCTGTGGTTGCTCGGGTATGACACATTCCGCAGCTATGGCAGGTGAAATTCTGGTTGGTAAAACACTTCTCGAAGCTTTAAACTCTGACCTGGTTTGTGATGCTATCAACACAGCTATGAGAGAACTCTTCCTGCAGATTGTTTACGGCAGAACTCAGACAGCTTTCTCCGAAGGCGGTCTGCCCATCGGTGCAGGTCTTGAAGACCTTGGTAAGGGTCTGCGCAGTCAGGTTGGTACCGTTTTTGCTACACGTGCAAAGGGTCCCCGTTACCTGGAGCTTGCAGAAGGCTACATAACAAACATCGCTCTTGACAAAGAGGGTTGCATTATCGGTTACAAGTTTGCTCATCTCGGCAAAATGATGGATATGATCATGAAGGGTATGGACGCAAATGAAGCCCTGGCAAAAGCATCTGGTCAGTACGGCAGATTTGATGACGCTGACAAGATTATCAATCCGCGTGAGCAGTAAGGAGGAGTAGAATTATGGCATTATTTGAAAGTTATGAAAGAAGAATAAAGCAGATTGACGAAGCTCTCTCAAAGTACGGCATCGCGTCCATTGAAGAAGCAAAGAAGATTTGCGACGATAAGGGCATTGACGTTTACAATCTGGTTAAACAGATTCAGCCCATTTGTTTTGAAAATGCTTGCTGGGCTTACATTGTAGGCGCTGCAATCGCAATTAAAAAAGGTTATAAATCAGCAAGCGAAGCCGCTGAAATCATTGGCGAAGGCCTCCAGGCTTTCTGTATCCCCGGTTCTGTTGCTGATGACAGAAAAGTAGGTCTCGGTCACGGTAATCTGGCAGCTATGCTTTTAAGCGAAGAAACAAAGTGCTTTGCTTTCCTGGCAGGTCACGAATCCTTTGCAGCAGCTGAAGGTGCTATCGGTATTGCAAAATCCGCAAACCGTGTTCGTAAAGAACCCCTCAAGGTTATCCTCAACGGTCTTGGAAAAGACGCTGCACAGATAATCTCCAGAATCAACGGTTTTACATTTGTTGAAACTGAATTTGATTACTACACAGGCGAACTCAAAGTCGTTTCCGAAAAGGCTTATTCCGAAGGCGAAAGAGCTAAGGTTCGTTGCTACGGTGCTGACGATGTTCGTGAAGGTGTTGCAATTATGCACAACGAAAAGGTTGACGTTTCCATCACAGGTAACTCCACCAACCCCACACGTTTCCAGCATCCTGTTGCAGGTACATACAAGAAAGAATGTATCGAACAGGGTAAGAAATACTTCTCTGTTGCTTCCGGCGGTGGCACAGGCAGAACACTGCATCCCGATAACATGGCTGCAGGTCCCGCTTCCTACGGTATGACAGATACAATGGGTCGTATGCATTCCGACGCACAGTTTGCAGGTTCTTCTTCAGTTCCCGCACACGTTGAAATGATGGGACTCATCGGCGCAGGTAACAACCCCATGGTTGGTATGACTGTTGCAGTTGCAGTTGCACTTGCAGAACTTCTGTAATATAAATTAATGTAAATTTAGACAGACACATCACACAAGATGATGTGTCTGTTTTTTTTTCAAACCAGCTTTAGTTCCCGCTCACGTTGAAATGATGGGACTCATCGGCGCAGGTAACAACCCCATGGTTGGTATGACTGTTGCAGTTGCAGTTGCTCTTGCAGAACTTCTGTAATTTATAAGTTTAAAGTTAAAAGCCGCACTCGATGAGTGCGTCTTTTTCTTATTATTTCATTATTGTTTCAGCATGTAATACGGGTTCCATGTTTGAAAGGGTTTTCCACACCATAATCTTTGCCATGGTAAATTCTTCATCAACCTCAAATGAAACCTCGTTACCCATATACACTTCTTTTTCCATTCCTACAAATTTATCCCCATTATATAATGCTAAAATAATAACATCGCCTGTCGATGCACCCACAGCAATGGTTTTAAATGTCTTTTCACCCTCTTCAAAGTTTGTTATAGTCCCAAACTCTTTTGCGTCAAAAATGACTTTTGCTCCGGACAAAGGAGTAGCTTCAGCCCCTGTTACTCTAGCCCATTGACTTTTACTCCCACCGTAAAAAAAATACTCAAGGCTGTAGCATCTGCGAAAAGCCGAAGAACTTATAGTGGAAACACTTTCAGGAATGGTAATACAAGTCAGATTATAACATTCTTCAAAGCAAGACGTACTTATCATTTTAATGTTCCCCAGAATTGTTACACTTGTCAACATCGGACAATTGTAAAATGCATCGTTACCCATATCTGTAACCTTACCAGGAATAGTTATGCACATCAACTTGCTGCAGCATTCAAAAGCACAACTTCCAACACTTATAAGGCTGTCCGGCATTATAATACTTACCAATCCGTCACAATCACGAAAAGCACAGTCTCCAATTGTTTTGACATTACCACCAAACAATACCTCTTCCAGTCGATCACAGTCGTCAAATGCATACGCACCTATATCTGTAACACTGTCCGGCATTATAATTTTTATCAGTTTATCACAGTTGTCAAAGGCATATTCACCTATTTTTTCTACACCATAAGGAATTGTATATTCGACATCCTTTTTACCAATTGCATATTGAATAAGAGTTTTTTGCTCTTTATCAAAAAGATGTCCATCTACAGAGCTGAAATAGTCATTATTATCATCAACCTCAATTGTCATAAGGCTATTGCATCCGGCAATTGCGTAACTTCCTATTGTTCTGAGCTTTTTTCCAACACTAATATTTGCCAGACTATCACAGTTTTCAAAGGCATAAGCCCCTACCACGCTAACATTATCACCTAACTTTATGCTAATCAATCCATCGCAATCCTCAAATGCAAAAGCACCTATTTTTGTCAAGCTGTCGGGCAATATAATACTACCTATCTCATCACAATTATAAAAGGCATACTCATCTATATTTTTCACACTGCTTCCAACTAATACCTCCGAAAGTCTGTCACACTTGTAGAATGCACGCTTGCCTATTTTTGTAACACCATTGCCAATTATTACACTCTCGAGATTTTCACACTGATAAAAAGCACGTTCACCGATACTTGTAACGCTATCAGGAATGGTAATGCTTGTCAGCCTATCACAATCCTCAAATGCCGAATCAGCTATACTTACTACCCGGCATCCGTTAATTACAGATGGAATCTCTGCAGTTGTAGCAAACCAACTACAGCTCGTAATAGTCACCTTATTTCTTTTAACCTCATAGGAGAAAACTCCGTATGTTTCCGCCGATACATTTATCGTTATAGCCGTAAAACACAGCAGAACAAACGAAAGTAATAACAATAGTTTATTTTTCATAATTAATTGCCCCTTTCATTTTTGCCACGTGTTCATTTTACCACCAAATGGTGTTATTTGTCAACACCGGACGGTGTTTATTTATATAATTGGTTCATATAATAATGTTAGGTGGGGTTTTTATATGAACGAATATAGGCGTGTACGAGATTTAAGAGAAGATAATGACAAGACTCAAAGAGAAATTGCAGAGTTACTCAATATGCAGTTAACCGTGTATCAAAGATACGAACGCGGCGAAAGAGAGTTACCTCTTTGGGCAGCTATAAAGCTTGCCGATTTTTACAAGGTTACCCTTGATTATCTTGTAGATCGGGATTTTAAACCATTGTCAAAATAGCATTAAGTTATTGTTACAGCACCTGCGTAATTTAAAACCGCACCCTGTCGAGTGCGGCTTTTTCTTGACAAAAATCTTCTTCAATTATATAATATTGGGGCATTATTTATAACAATACAAGGAGGCAACACAGTGGAAAAAATCATAGTAATAGCAATAATCATATTAATATTCCGAGGTCCTATTTTTAGTTTTCTCGGGTGGATATTCGAAAAAATTTGTGACCTTATCGAGTTTGGCGAGGATATCGGCGACAATATTGCAAGCATGCGTAACAAACGCAGAAGAAAAAAGTATGACAAAATCCGTGCAGAGGAACGCAGGCAACGTCTTGCCAACATAGACAAGGCTTATGCACAGCAAAACTATAAAGAGGTAATTTCTCTTTATCGCAGAGTAATGACAGATCACCTCTACTCCCTTTCTGACAAAATGGAGTATTGCCACATTGCCGCTGACAGCGTGTGCCACATTGCAAGTACTATCCCCGAATACGAAGAAGCGCGCACATGGACAATGATTATAAAGCTCCGTAATGAAAAGTATGCACACGAAGCTGACGAACTGTTTAAGGAAATTTCCTCAAAAGGCAAGGATGTTCTGGCGCATCAGGATTTAATATTATCTGACGGCTATAACGCTCTTAACTCAAACCAAGCCGACAAAGCAAAAGCCTTACTCAAAGAAGCGGCTGATAACGGTAGCTTTGCCGCAATATGCTCGCTCACAAATTATGCCATAGGCACACTCAAAGATGACCAGACCATTGAGGTAGCAAAAAAATGGATAGAAAAGGTTAAATGTATTGATGAGGTTATAGGCACAGACTTTCAGAAAAAATTTGATAATTCTCCGGTAGTAAAATGCTTGTACCACTTTGACAGAGCAACGGCGCTCGAACAAAAAGCAAATGAG
>JAZNUH010000007.1:0-51313 GCA_045592225.1 Clostridia bacterium
AAATAAGTGTGCAAATTTGTCTTGACAAAAGTGCACAAAAGAAAGCGAGGAAACAAAATGATTAAAAAGTTAGTGGCAGTTTTAGCGGCTTGCATAATGCTGTTTGGCACAGTAACAGTTATGGCTGCTAAAACAGGAGACGTTGTTTTTAACGGCGACTTCGAACTTGGCAGTCTTAGTTGGTCTATGCCTCCCGAAGCATGTATCGTTTCTGACCAGCATGCATATGATGGCAATTCAATCAGAATAAGATCAACAGGTAATGCATTTGCACACCAGTATATTGACCTTATTGAAGGTGAAGAGTATGAGGTTGTGCTTATGGCAAAAGCATTCGATAATGGCGGTGCTATTGTTAAATTTGAAATGTACCAGGGAAATAACTGGGCAGCAGCTGACGGTACAAACTGGGAAATTACTTCTCAGTGGGGAGAGTACAGCTATAAGTTCACTGTTCCCGCCGGTATTAACAGAGCACAGATGCTTATAAGACTTATCGGCGGTGGTACAGTATATTACGATAATGTAAGAGTTATCGGTGCACTGTCATCCAGACTTGAAAGCGGCACACGCGACAGAGATGCTGAAGCCAATGAAGTGTTCAAGGATGAAAGAGCAAAGTATGCTAAAGCAGAAGATGCTTACGGCAAAAACTTTGTTTATAACGGCGGATTTGAACTGGTTGACACAAACAGCAATCCCGAAGCTATAGAATTTTCCGGCGAATGGGGTGGAAGCGTATCTAAACTGACAGAAAAGCCCCACGGCGGAAACATAGCTCTTCAGCTTACAAGTAATTCCAATGCTCCTGTAAGTGCAACACTGCATTCTGATAAGATTGTTGGTGGCTTCCCTTATCAGCTTAATTTCTTCTATAAGGGTGAAAACACATCCAAGGATCTTCCCTTCGGATTTGTATTTGAAGGATATACCACAGATAATGCAGATGAGGCAGCAAAACTGTTTACAGCACACACATATGATCTTCCTGCTGTAAGTGCGTGGACACATGTTACATATAACTTTAATGTTCCCGCAACATGCAGATACATCACATTTTCTCCAGTTGTATATGCTAAAAATGCAACAATGCATGTTGATGACATTTCCTTCTATATGACACAGGCACCTGAACTGTTCGAATATGACACAGATCAGATATTCTATTACAGCCATCTTAAGACAGGTATGGCAAAGGTTATACTTAAGGATGTATTTGACAACAAAGGCTATACAGCAGACTTTAATCTTTATGACGGAGATAAAGTTATTGTAAGCGCAAAGAATGTAGCTGTCAATGAAGATAAAGAAGCTAACTGGCTGTTTGACTTAGGTTGGCTTTCTGAAAAAGAAAAAGCATACGTTCTCAAAATGGAAGCAAAGAATGAAAAGGGTGAAGTTATCAGCAGCTATAGCCAGAACGTTTATAAGTATGACAAACCTGAAGCTATGACAGATAACGGTACATTTGTAGTTGACGGTAAGCCCTACTATCCTGCAATTATATACCATGTAGATACAGCTGATAAAATGGAAACAGCTCCCCAGATAGGACTGAACCTTGTACAGGCGGTATATAACGGTTCTGACGGAATTCCCGGATGGATTCAGATGCTTGATGATTATCACGCAAGAGGATTCAAGTGTGCGATTGTATGTTATTGGGGCATGAAGCACGCAGGTGACCCTGTAAACGTAAAACGTGTTTCTGAATTTATCGAGGCAATCAAAGACCATCCTGCAGTATTCTGTTATATGACAATGGACGAACCTATGGGACATTATCCTGATAATGAAGACACTAAAAAGATAATGGAAACAGCTTACACAATGATAAGAAGCATTGACCCCGTTCATCCTATTTATTCATGTGAATCTTCAATCGACCATTATAAAATGGCATTCAAGTATAATGACGTAGTAGGTATTGACCCCTATCCCGGTTCAGGTAAACCCTTCGAAACACACGTTGCAGATGCAACTGTTATTGCTGAAAATCATTCTGACAAGTTTGATAAGGGTATAATCCAGATTCTGCAGACATTCACATATGGTAAGAGACCTTCCGAAACAAATCTGCATTCTATGATGTACCAGTCACTCATGGGTGGTGCTGATGCAAATGGTATCTATCCCTGGGTAATGGATAATGCAGAACTTGACGGATATGCACTTCCCGATACAGTATGGTATGGCGTATTCGAAGACTTTATGGCAAACGAATATGACGTTACTTGGAAGCACTACGGCAAGACAGGTCAGACAGAATGGTTCTACACAACCAAAGAAAATGACTACTGGATTGATATGTGGGTTGACGGTAAGGACGTTTACGCAGCAGTTCTCAACCGCCTTGCAGAAGACCAGGTAATAAGCGTTCCCACAACAAGCCAGAACGGACTTGTTACACTTGAAAATTATGAAGTAACACCTGCAGACAGCGCACTGACAGCTCCCATTGAAAAGAAAGAAAACAGCATTGATATTACAATGCCTGCAAGTGCAGCACTTCTCTTTAAGATTACATCCGGCACTGACCTTAGCAAAGTAAGCGAATTCGGTGACCTTGCAACATATGACTGGGCAGCAGAAGCAATTAATGCAATGTTCGGCGCAGGCATCGCTAACGACAAGGGTGAATATGTATACGAACCCGGCACACCCATTACAAGAGGCGACTTTGCTATGTACCTTGTAAATGCTCTTGGAATTGACGAAAAGGTTGTATTTACCGACAACTTCAAGGATGTTCCTGCTACAGCTGAATACGCAGCAGCAATTGCAGCAGGTAAGAAGGCAGGTATCTTAAACGGCGTTGGCAACAACTACTACAGCCCTGAACTGCCTATTACAAGACAGGATCTGCTTGTAATCTGTGCACGTGGTATGAGATATATAAAGAACCTTGCAGAGGCTGACGCAAGCGTTCTGGAATCCTTCTCGGATAAGGCTCTCCTTGCTGACTATGCAGCAGCTGATGTTGCGGCAATGGTTAATGCAGGTATTGTTAAGGGTAACGCTGACGGTACAGTTAATCCCCTTGGAAACACAACAAGAGCAGAAGCAGCAATCATTATGAGCAGAATAGTTGAATGGAGTAAATAATTCTGTTTTTACAGACCCCCGACAGTATTTGTGGGGGATCTACTTTTTTTGATATAAAACAACAAATAAATTGACATCCTTTTTGTCTGGTGTTATACTTATATAGTTAGGATACTGACTTTAAATTATATATAAAAGATAAGGGTGAGTTTATTTATGAAAAAATTAATGCTGGGTAACGAAGCAGTTGCCCGCGGCGCCTTTGAAGCAGGTGTAAAGGTTTTTGCATCCTATCCCGGTACCCCCAGTACCGAGATTACAGAGTTTGCCGCAAAATACGAAGAAATGTATGCTGAATGGGCTCCTAATGAAAAGGTGGCACTCGAGGTTGCAATCGGCTCAAGTATTGAGGGCGCAAGAAGTGTTTCGTGTATGAAGCATGTAGGTCTTAACGTTGCAGCTGACCCGCTTTATACTGTGTCATACACAGGCGTAAACGGCGGACTTGTAATATGTGTAGCCGATGACCCCGGTATGCACAGTTCGCAGAACGAGCAGGACAGTCGCCATCACGCAATGGCATCCAAAACAGTTATGCTCGAACCTGCTGACAGCGCAGAATGCAAGGAGTTTACAAAACGTGCCTTTGAACTCAGCGAAAAGTACGACACTCCTGTTATTTTAAGACTTACAACCAGAGTTGCTCATTCACAGAGTATGGTTGAACTTTGCGACAGAGTTGAAATCCCAAATAAGGAATATAAAAAGGACGCAATGAAATACGTTATGATGCCTGCAATGGCAAGGGGAAGACACGTTTTCGTTGAGGACAGAATAAACAAGCTTGTAGAGCTTGCTGAAACAGATGAATTCAATAAGATTGAATATGGCGACAAGAGTATTGGTATTATTACATCGGGTATTTCATATCAGTACGCAAAGGAAGCAATGCCCGAAGTAAGCTTTTTAAAGCTGGGTATGGTTTATCCTCTGCCCATAGAAAAAATAAAAGAATTTGCCAAAAATGTTGACAAGCTCTATGTTGTTGAAGAACTTGACCCCATCTTTGAAACACATATAAAATCACTTGGTATTGAAGTTATCGGTAAAGATGTTTTGCCTATGGTTGGCGAATATTCATCCGATATAGTTGCGCAGAAGGTAGGGGGCAAGGCACACAAGGAAATAATTACTGCTGATGAACCTATTTCAGGCAGACCTCCTGTGCTTTGTGCAGGCTGTCCTCACCGTGGAATGCACTATGTTCTTAAAAAACTCGGTCTTCGCGTTTCAGGTGACATAGGCTGTTATACTCTCGGTGCTCTTGCACCTCTGCAGAGCATTGACGCCTGTGTATGTATGGGCGCAAGCGTAAGTATGGCTCACGGTATGGAAATGGCAGGCGGAAGAGATGTTGCAGGTAAAACAGTTGCAATCATTGGTGACTCCACATTTATGCATTCCGGTATGACAGGTCTTGTTGACATTGTATATAATAAGGGTACATCCACCGTTATTATACTTGATAACTCGATTACAGGTATGACAGGACATCAGGATAACCCCACAACAGGTAAGACTCTCAAGGGTGAAGCAACGCGTCAGGTTGACCTTGTTGCCCTTTGTAAGGCACTTGGTGTTGAACGCGTAACTGTTGCCGACCCATTTGATGTAGATAACTTTGAAAAGGTAGTTAAAACTGAAATTGCAACAGACGAACCCTCTGTTATAATTGCACAGAGACCTTGTGCACTCTTAAAGACTGTTAAATACACAGGCAAAATTAAGATAAACGAGGACAAGTGCAAAAAGTGTAAAATGTGTATGAAGATAGGATGCCCCGCTCTAAGCTTTAAGGACGGCGTTATTGTTGACACAACACAGTGTAACGGATGCGGACTTTGCATGAACGTATGTAAATTTGGTGCTATGGAGAAGGAGGAGTAAAAATGACTACTAATATTTTAATTGCAGGTGTAGGCGGTCAGGGAACACTCCTTGCCAGCAGAATTATAGGTAACGTTGCAACTGATTTAGGCTATGAAGTAAAGGTTTCGGAAGTACACGGTATGTCACAGCGCGGAGGTAGCGTTGTAACATACGTTAAGTACGGTGATAAGGTTCATTCTCCGATAATAGGGGAGGGTGATGCGGATATTATCCTTGCATTTGAAGAACTCGAAGCCTACAGATACCTGCCTTACCTTAAAAAAGGCGGAAAGCTTTTGGTTAATACACAGAAAATGGATCCCTTACCTGTTATTCTGGGTAATGCAACCTACCCTGAAAACATTGTAGAAAAGATTAAGGATAAGGGTGTTGATATAATTGCTATAGACGCACTTTCTCTTGCACAGCAGGCAGGAAATGACAGAGCAGTAAATGTTGTTCTTCTGGGTGTTTTAGCAGCTAACACAGATATCAAAAAAGAGGTATTTGTAAACAGCGTTCACAATACTGTACCTGCAAAGTTCCTGGATGTTAATCTTAAGGCATTTGACCTTGGTTATTCAGCGGTGTAAGGCGGTACGGAAATGGAAAACATATTACAAAAGCAGTTTGAAATTATAGACGGTATTGCTCTTAAAAATCAGGAAAAGGTATTGAATGCCTTTCGTGAATTTAAGGTAAGCGAGGCGCATTTTGCACCCACATCGGGATATGGATATGATGATTTGGGAAGAGATACTCTGGATAAGATTTACGCGTCTGTATTTGGCAGTGAAGCCGCTCTTGTAAGGCACAACTTTGTGTCGGGTACACACGCGCTTACTGTAATGCTTTTCTCGGTTTTAAGACCGGGGGATACCCTGCTTGCAGCAACAGGCAAGCCTTATGACACTCTTGAAAATGTTATAGGCATAAACAAAAAAAGCGGAACAACCCTTGCTGATTTCGGGGTATCTTATGCACAGGCAGACCTTAAAGAGGGCAGACCTGATTATGACGAGATAAAAAAACAGCTGAACAGTAAAAATGTAAAGGCTGTGCTTATACAGAGGTCCAAAGGCTATGATTGGCGTCCATCACTTTGTATGGAGGATATGGAAAAGCTTATTTCTTTCATAAAGAGTGAGAAACCCGATACCATTGTGCTTGTTGACAACTGCTACGGAGAATTTGTAGAGGAGATAGAGCCTACTGCCGTAGGTGCTGATCTTATGGCGGGTTCACTTATAAAAAATCCGGGAGGCGGTCTGGCACAGACAGGCGGTTATATAGCGGGAAAGGAAGAATATGTGCGCCTTGCGGCAGATTTTCTTACTGCACCGGGAATAGGTCTTGAATGTGGCGCAAATCTCGGCACAGTAAAGGCTATGTATCAGGGCTTTTTTATGGCACCCCATACTGTAGCCTGTGCAGTTAAAACAGCGGTATTCTGTGCTGCAGAGATGCAAAAGCTCGGCTATGAGGTTTCGCCTTTACCTGAAGATAAAAGGACAGACATAATTCAGGCGGTAAAGCTTGGAAATGCCGATAAGGTTATTAAATTCTGTCAGGGGATACAGGCGGCATCGCCGGTTGATTCCTTTGTAACTCCAACACCATGGGATATGCCGGGATACACCTCGCAGGTTATTATGGCAGCAGGTACATTTACTTCAGGCGCATCAATAGAAATAAGTGCAGATGCTCCCATTCGCGAACCCTATGTAGTATATCTGCAGGGTGGACTTACTTATGAAGCAGGAAAGCTCGCGGTAATGTCTGCAATAAAAAGCATTGAAAAATAAGTTATGTAAATTAAAAAGAGTAGCCTGTGAATGGCTGCTCTTTTTGTAAATAAAAAGTAATATAATTTTGGGAAAAATATATTGACATTAGGGATAGAAGGTGCTATAATCTGCCTGTACAATTAAGTGGTCAGACTGATTAATTGTACACGGAGTAGCATCCCCTACCTAAAAAAAACACGGCGACAGTTGTTATCATGTTGCTGCTCCACGTAAAACACCTTTTGCAACTGTCGCTTGGTTTGAAAATTTTAATCCACAGTGTTTACTGTGGATTTTTTTGTTTATCAAAAAGATGGTGGTACCTTAATTAGTTGCAAAAAAAGAACGCAATTTGCGTTCATGCACCATCGGGGACGACGCATATGCTCCGCATCTGCCTTGCTCGTCGACCCAAATGCTTTGCATTTCGGTACCCGACTCACACCGCTCGCCTAAAAACAATTATTAATCGTCTTATTAACGGCTCGCGCCCTCTCAGGGTTCGAGTCCCCTTGAATAAACAATAAAAAAACGAAACCACAAAAATGCGATTTCGTTATTGGTGCGCCATCGGGGACTCGAACCCAGGACCCACTGATTAAGAGTCAGTTGCTCTACCAACTGAGCTAATGGCGCGTGTTTTCCTCACTTGCAATATGATAACACAAAAGGCCTTTAATGTCAAGGATTTTTTGAAAATAATTTTAAAATTTTTCTCTTTTTTTAGTACATAACATATTTTTTTATAATTTGTCCTTCTTTTGTAATTTTTGCTGACAAGCCTCCGTATATTAAAAAAGAGGTGATAGTTATGGAAACTGTTCAGAGTGTAGCAATTTACGTTTCAGGCTTGCTGCTGATACTTTTTATTGCACGTGTTTTGTCAAAACCACTGAAGGTAATGCTTCGGCTTGCAGTTAATACTCTTGTTGGCGGTATAATACTTATACTGATGAACACATTAGGTGCATCGTGGGGTGTTTTAATGGGTGTTAATCCTGTAACCGCTGCAATAACAGGGATACTGGGTGTGCCGGGGTTAATACTTTTATTTGTATTAAAGCTTATTTTCTGCTGATAAAGCGCAAATAACCGACTTAATACCGTCAACTGCAGAAGAAACTATTCCGCCTGCATATCCGCTTCCTTCGCCTATCGGGTATAAACCGTGTACGGATGACTGCATATTTTGGTCACGTACAATACGAACAGGGGAGGATGAGCGTGTTTCAGGTGCGGTAAGCAGAGCATCTTTGTCGGCAAAACCGGGCATTTGCCTGTCAATCATAAGAATACCTTCACGAAGTGCCTGTACAACAAATGCGGGCAGACATTGTGCAACGTCGCCTAAAACAACACCACGGGGATAGGTGGGTAAAACTTTGCCAAAATCCACAGAAGGTTTATTCTGTAAAAAATCACCAACCTTCTGGCAGGGCGCTTTGTAATCGCCACCGGAAAGGTTAAATGCACTTTGCTCTATCTGCTTTTGAAAATCAATACCACAGAGAGGCGAGTCACCCGTTGGATTTACTCCGACTAAAAGCGCACTGTTTGCATTTTGACCGTCACGGGCAAGGTTACTGTAACCATTGGTGACTACGCCGCCCTTCTCGGATGCAGATGCTGAAACAAATCCGCCCGGGCACATACAGAAGGTATATACACCGTATCCGCTTTTGAGGTGAACGGCATGCTTGTAGTCAGCTGCAGGGAGAAGAGAAGCAAATTTTCCGTACTGTGCAAGGTTAATATCCTCCTGCAGATGTTCAATTCGCACTCCTACTGAAAAAGGCTTGGGAGCCAGATTAACTCCTTTTTTATAAAGCAGTTCAAATATATCTCTCGAACTGTGACCTGTTGCAAGGAAAACATGTTCTGTTTCTATTTCTGCAAGGGGAGTAACAACGCCGTATATTTTATTATTTTTTATAATTAAGTCGGTCAGGGACGTGTTAAATAACACTTCACCGCCCAGAGAGATTATAAGCTTACGCAAATTGGGTATAACAACGGCAAGTCTGTCACTTCCGATGTGCGGACGAGCCATATAAAGTATTTCTTCGGGGGCACCACATTCATAAAATGTTTTTAAAACCTCACGAATATACGGACTTTTAATGCCTGTGTTCAGCTTACCGTCGGAAAATGTTCCTGCCCCGCCTTCACCAAACTGCACATTGGAGGTTGGATCAAGAATACCTGTTTTATAAAATTGGTCAATGTCGGTAGAACGCTCTTTTACAGGCTTTCCCTGTTCAATTAAAACAGGACGCTGACCTGCTTTTGCAAGCATAAGTGCTGCAAACATACCCGCAGGTCCGCAACCAACAACTACAGGACGATGGTTTAGTTTCCTGTCGGGAATGTAAATGGGCACAGGTGGAGTGTATTCTGTTATATCAGCAGATGATTTGTATTTTTTGCAAACATCAGCTGCAACGGTATAAACATAATACACGTTGTCGCGCTTTCGTGCATCTACAGATTTACGAAGTATTTTTAAATTTTTTATATCTTTTTCCGCAACCCCGAGTTTGTCGGCAAGTGCGGACAGTATATCTCCTGTAAGAGACACCTTGAGATTTGAGATTTTAAGCATATTACTCACTTTCAGTTTAGTGACAGGGCAGCATTTTCTCCTGCAAAATAGCCGGAACTCCATGCCCATTGCAGATTGTATCCGCCGCAGTCACCGTCAATATCCATTATTTCGCCGGCAAAGTAAACCCCGGGTACGATTTTTGACTCCATGGTTTTTGGATTAATGTCTGACACATTTATACCACCGGCAGTAACCTGTGCATTTGCCCAGGGCATAGTGCCGGTAATTTTGAATTTAAAGTTATGTATAAGCCGCGCAATGTGTTCCGGCTTGTCTGCCATTTTGCATACTTCAAAGCCCAGACGCTTGTTTAAAATGCCGTTTAAAAAATCTTCTTTTGAAAGATGCGGAAGCCTTGATTTGCGGGCTGTAAGTTCTTCTTCAAGTCGGTCATTATAAGGTAAAAGGTCAAGGGAAACATATACATCTTTTTTGCTGTAAATACCTTCAGCTGCAAGTCGTGACAAATCAAATATAGGCGGACCTGATAAACCGTATTCTGTAAACAGAACTTCACCGTATACGCTCTTGCGGTTTTTCTCACATATAACTGTTGCAGTACACATATGCTTTATACCCTTGAGTGAACGAATGGGTGATTCGGTTTTAAGCTGGACCAGCGATGGGAAAGGAGATACAAGCTTATGACCCAGCTGTACCGCAAGCTTGTAGCCGTTGCCGTCACTTCCGAATGCGGGTGCGGCTTTTCCGCCGGTTGCGATAATAACTTTTTTTGCCTGTATTTTATCACCCTTATCCGAAATAAGGGTAAAAGGATTAAGCTTTATATCGTTTACAAAAAAGTCGGTAAGCTCTGTGATGCCAAGTCGATGACATTCTATGCGCAGCATATCAAGTACCGAGGATGCCTGCAGACTTTGAGGATATATTTTACCGTTTTCCGCGTTTGTAAATGGTATGCCAATTTCGTCAAAGAAATCGGTTGTTTTATAAAGGTCAAAGCGGCTTAACGCACTGCGTGCAAAATCGGGATTTTTCCCGTGGTAATGGGATATATCGAGGTCGTTGTTGGTTATGTTGCATCTGCCGTTTCCCGTGGAAAGAATTTTTTTGCCTACACGGGGAAGGCGCTCGACAATAATTACAGAGGCACCCTGACGCGCCGCCGCAATTGCAGACATAAGTCCCGCGGCACCACCGCCGATAATACATATATCAGTATGGGTCATGCAATATTACCTCCTTCACGTCTGTGGTAGAAAAGATACTGCTGTGCTATTCCTGCAAGGTCGCCAAAAAGTGTTTCACCGTGAATTGTTGCCTTGTCAGGGGTACAACCGTAAAGCTCGTTCATAACTCGTTTTACCCATACATCGGTGGGGAACACTTCGAATCTGCCAAAGGAGAAAAGTAAAATACAATCGGCAACCTTTGGACCAACACCCTTTACAGTTCTTAAAATACGTCGTGCATCAGTTATTGGAGCATTTTGAATTTCCTCTCTGTCAAGAGAAGAAAAGCTGCGTACAGCTTCAGCAATATATGGAGCACGATAGCCCATTTTAAAGGGAGCAAGGTCCTGCGACTCTATACCGTACAGAGCCTTGTGGGTGGGGAATGCATAATATTCCTTTTGGTCAAACATTATTTTTTCACCATATGTCCGCGACATCGCATCTATAATACCGCGTATCCTGGGAATATTGTTATTTGCAGAAATAATAAAAGAAAGCAGTGTTTCAAAAAAGTCCTGTTTCAGAATGTGTATACCCCAGCCGTATGAAATGGCGGATTTTAAGAATTTGTCTTTGGCCGAGAGTAAATCCTTTATCTTTATGTAATCTCTCTTAAAATCAAAATAATCAAGCCAAATTTCATTATATTCATCAGTATCAGTTCCGGTAAGGGTGATTTCGTCCCTGTCTGCCGATACGTTTAAAACTCTGCCCTTTGCAACACCTGTAAAACTACCGTCAGGCATTTCATCCCAACGGAAACACTGCCCACACAAAAATGTATGGGCAGGGCAGAAATCGGTTGAATTTTTTATTGTTATTTTATTGGTTGTCATTTTCTTCACCTTGAGTTTCTTCGCCGGCAATTGTAAATTCTACGTTATATACAGCTTCCGGATTGGTGGGAAGAACATCATCGGGAAATACAAGTGTCAACGGAAGTGTAATGGGTGATTCTGCCGCCTGTAAGGTAACCGGCAGAGTGTCAATCTGTTCAATTTCGTTTATTACCGAGGGTTTACCCTTGATTTCAACAGTTTCAGGAACGGCTTTGGTTGACTCTATCTGCATACCTGTCGGGTTGTACACAGCCGGGACAACAGGCACATTTTTTGTAAGTAAAATAGGAACGGTTACATCAACACCTGAATTATATAATGTAATATTGTTTCCCTGATATGTTTTGCCGTTGGTGTCAACAAGTGAAACGGCAACTGTGCTTGTAAAATCCTCGTCAGCACCGCTTAAATCTACTGTTGCAACTGCGGATGCTATTCGGTTGACAACCGATGCAGGACCTGATATTCGAACAATTGCAGGGGTAATAACCGCTTCGCCCGGGGAATGGTTTTCAACCGGAGTTCCCTGATAGCTTACAGTTACATTTTTTGTGGTTTCAATGGTGCGGTCTACGGTAACAGAAATTGTATAGGGTTTTTTATCGGTTATCTCCAGTCCGTCGATGGGAAAACGTATGTTTACGGGAAGTGAATATGTCCCTTCTGAAAATACGTCTCCAAGGTCAACGGTAGCAGAAATGTTGGATGCCGAAATAAGTGATACATCACGTCTGCGTCCTTTAACCTTAACCGAAATGGTAGGTTGTTCACCGTTATCGCTTATAACAACGAGAGAATTTTCTAAAAGACCGTCAGTATTGATAAATGAAACGGGTATATTTCGCACCCAGAACTCTGCCTGAGGATTTTCAGCATATACCACATAAAACCAAAGAGCAATTGCTGCGAGCAGAGATATAAGTTTTATAAATTTATCCGAATGAATTATTTTTTCCATTTAAGACGCTCCTTCCAGGTAACATCTTTTTTGCTGTTTTCGGCATAAAGAGCATTATCTAAAAATTTTTGCAGTGAATCTGCGGTTAAGTTTCGTGTCATACTTCCGTCGCATGCAAATGAAATTTTACCTGTTTCTTCAGAAACAACAACTACTGCAGCGTCGGACATTTCGGAAACGCCGAGTGCTGCACGATGACGTGTTCCAAGTTCGCGACTTAATGAGTCGTTTTGAGTAAGGGGCAAAATACAAGCAGCAGCCGCAATTTTACCGTCGCGTATAATTACTGCACCGTCATGGAGAGGTGTGTTGGGAACAAACAGGTTTATAAGCAAGTCCGAGCTTACAATAGCATCAAGTTCACGACCTGTTTTGATGATTTCACCAAGCTTTGTGTTTTTCTCAACAACAATAAGTGCGCCTGTGCGCTGTGCCGAAAGGGTTACAGCGGTCTTAACAATTTCAGCGGTAAGTAAATTCTCACCGTCATCATTGGAAGAAGGGAAGAACATTCTGAAAATCTGACTTCTGCCCATCTTTTCAAGTGCACGACGAAGCTCTGGCTGGAAAACAACAAGCAAAGCCAGAGCACCAAACTGTAAGGTGTTCTTCAGTATGTAATTTATTGTGTTTAAATGAAGCCATTCACTTGCAACAGTGACAAGCAGTAAAACAAGTATACCCTTGATTAGCTGTTGTGCACGTGTTTCATAAACAAGTTTAATAAGCTTGTATATAATAAAAGCAACAAGTGCAATATCAACAAAGTCACTGATGCGGACAAGGCTTATGAAATTCAGAATAGAATCGCAGATTTGTGTCCAGATACTCACGAAAAATTTCTCCTTAAAGTATTTTCTTATATTATACAACATTAAGCAAGCAAATGTAACCCCTTTTATAAAAAAAATCAAAAAAAATTATAGGATTTTAATATAAGTGGAATAAAAAAGAACCTGTAAATTATACAGGTTCTTAAATCTTCTGTCAGTAGGCTATTTAATTACGGTAATTACCGGCGTATCAAGCAGACCTACCGTCTTGGCGCTTACCTCTTCGCGGTATTCAGCAAAGCCTTGACCGCAAAGAACAATTTCTTCAAGCACCATAGTAGGCTCGAGTGTGGTTGTTATGCGAATCTGCAGTTGATTTTCACCTTTTTTGCAAAGTGATGTTATATCTGCATCATAAGGCTTCCAGCAATATGTACCGGCACTTTTGCTGTTTACAATAACCTCGGCAACCTCGTTGGTTTTAAGTAAAACGCCAACATAAGCAGGGGCATCAACATCGAGATTAAAGCCTGTTGAATACAAAACATCACCGCCAAAGTAGCGCCAGCCCTGTGTTGTGTAGAGCTTTTTGGGGTCAATATCACATGTTGGAGCGGCAATAATATCGCCTTCATCAAGAGTAAAGTTACCGCGCAGGCACACCCAGGGCATTTTGTGGGGACCCTTCCAGCTATGAATACGGTTTATCATAATAACTGTGTTAAGACCTTCTTTTATAAGAGGAGTAACGTCTGTAACAGAATCGTGAGGGCCGAATTCAATAACCTTTTTAAATCCTGTTACAAGCTTGCCGTTAAGCCATATTTCACCATCGCCATCAACCTCGGAAAACATTTCTACATTTTCGGGAAGGTCTTTAACAGTAAAGCGGGCAAATGCAGCATATCCGCTGCCAAAATCAACGCCGTTAATAGAAGGATATTCAAAGCAGGCATAAGGAACTTCTGCCGTTTCTGCAAGTCTTATAAGCTCGGGGTTTATAGTTTTGTCAGGCTCTTTGGGCATAAGATATTTTATACGCAGTGGCAGTACATTTGCCTTTGCTGTTTCAAATGTCCATTTGCCGTCAAGCACAATATTTTCTTTTGTTCCGTCGGGAATAACCGTGATGTTTGCTTTTTCAATTCCGTCAAGAGCCACACCGTCTGCGGTGAGAATGAGAACAGGCATATCATAGGGGGCAACGTCAAAGGATATAACCCCGTTTTTGATTTCGCAGTCGTAGAGAAGGTCATCTCTTAAAAGCGATGCAGACCAGTTGCCGCTGATATTAAGACTAACGGTATGTGTTTCTGTGCTGTCATTATATACAAAGCAGGAATAGATTCCGTCTGCCTGGCGGCGAGTGATAACAACACCTTCGGGAAGGGAGGGTGCATCAACAATTTCAGCCTGTTTGCCTGCGTTTATAAAACCTGTAAGGTCTGTACAGAAGGTATCAAGAGGCATAACTTCATGGTTGCCTGTGTTTATGAGCATCACATTGCCTTCTTTGAGCACTCCGTATCCATTTGTATTTGCAAAGAAGTTACGCGCTTTGTCGGAGAGCTTGCAAATTTCAGCAAAATCAAAGTTTTTACATGTGTCAATGGCTTTGCTTGGGAACTTGTTGATAAATACAAGCTTACCGCCCTGTGATGCAAATTTACTTATCATTTCAAGAGTTATTTCGTCGGAACATCCTGTATGAGGAATGACAAGGGTATTGTACTTAAAGCCACGGATATCAATTATACCGTCTTCAACCTTTGTGTCAGGAGTAAGCGGTTCATAGAAGTAGTCATAGTCAATACTTCCGTTGTACATGGCATAAGAGCAGTTGTGCCATGTGATATTCATGGTTTTGCTCCATACGCTTTCCGGAACGTGAGCCCAGGCATCAACCTGAGGAGTAAATACGAGCGTACTGCCCACAGGGGTTGTCTGTGACATTATGGATGCACGCACGGCAGAATAGTCACTGAGCACATTGTAATGCTTAAACAGAGGATTCTGGAAACTGTGGCTGGGGGGATAAGCGCAGGGGAAATCCTTGCGGTCACCTTCATTCATAGAATAGAAAGCACCCATATACATAATGTGGGAAATACCCTGCATCATAAGTCTGTTGATGATGTGTTTTGCATCTTCAAGTGTAAGGTCCCAACCACTGCCTGTAAATGTTTCGCAGAAGGTTTTCTTTTTATCTGCGAACTTTGCAACAGAAGCAACCTGCTTGTATGCGGTCCAGTTGGGATTTTGCAGCTTTGCTTTGCTTAAGATGTGGTCCATTCCGGGGATATCAAATCTTGAAAGTGCTTCATAAAAATCACCCATCTGCATTGTCTGGTAATAAAGTATACCACCGCCACTCATATGCCCTGTAAGCAGAAGGTTGTTCTTGTGACACCAATCTGCATACTGATCAAGATAAGCTGTGCAGAACAGTCTCGTAAGTGTTTTGTGGTAATCGTGACGTACCTTTAAATCCTCATCGGTTTCAAATGCGCCTGTGATAGCGATATAGTTATCACTTAAAGCATAGCCGTGTTCCTTTTGAAATTCTTCCTCTAAAACACTTGAGTAGGGACGGCGTGTTTCCGACCCGAAATCACCGAGAGAGGTTTCGTCGGTAAAAATATGCTTTATGGACTTTCCAAATTTGTCACCAACAGTTTTTTTATAAACCTCGTGATTAAGCTCAAAGAATTTACGTACAGCGGCAGGATTCATTGTATCGGTAAACCCCGGCTGGTTGGTTGCATAAGGACTCCACTGACTTGTGGGGCTGATGCCTTCAAGAGGACACTGACAGAAAACCCATATCTTTGTGGAAACAAGCTTGTCGTTGTTCCACAAAACGCGACCATAGTTACTGCCCTCGAAATATTCTATTTTTACTTTGTCGGTAATGTCCTCGCGTCTGCACTGCTTGTCGGCATACTGAACCTGAACGGCTAAAACCTTGCCCTTAAAAAGAATATCAACAGGTTCTGCAACCATTGCATTCTTAAAGAACCAGTGAAGCATGGTCATGCGGTATTCGGGGTATTCTGCGGGAACTCTGCCTGCACACGAGCCGGATGCCCACGCAAATTCATCATATATAGAATAGCGGATGCCGAGACGCTCTGCGGTGTCGGAAGCAAGGCGAATGTATTCGTTATACTTGTCTGAAAGATAGCGTGTGCCCATATCACCATGTCCCGGGTGAATGTAAAACTCGTCTATACCTGCTTCTTTGAATTTTTCAATCTGAAAAACAATGTCTTCAGGTGTAAGAAGATCACCCCAGAACCACATAAGTGAAGGACGTTCAGCATCTCCGTGCTTATCAATAAAAAAGCTTTTATTCATATTAAGTCACTCCTTGCCTTGTTAGAGTTTTGGTTTATGCTATTATATAACCATTTTCAAAAAAGTTCAATATAAAACACTTTTTTACACCAAAAACTTTTGTACACCTTTTCAAATTTAATATCCATGTAATAATTTAATGTTATAATGAGAAAAAGGAGGAGAGTAATATGAAGAAAATTTGTATACTGATGGTTATATGCATTTCTGTAAGTATGCTTGCAGGGATGAACGTACTTGCATATAATACACATAATCTTACACGCAGAGAATGTATTTCAAGCCTGTTTTCTGACTTTGAAATTGATTACGAAAATGCGGATATATCAGTGCTGGAAAATTTTTCGGATTACGACAGTGAAGACTGGGCAAAAGAGCAGGTTGCGGCTGCGGTAGAGTATGGTATAATCAACGGATATGAGGACAACACACTTCGCCTTGACAATGAGGTAACAAGAGCAGAGTTTTGTTGTATGATATACAGGGCAAGAAATTACTTTGACGAAAGAGAAAAACTTACAGAATATAACGGAGCATACACTGACATTGCTGACTGGCACAGAGCAGAAACAATATATTGTGTAGAACGCGGATTTATGTTGGGTTATGGTGACAGGTTCGGCTCTGCAGACCCCATTACCAACAAGCAGGAGGATATTATTGCCGAAAGACTTAAGTATGGACTTAGTACAAGAGACAGATATATGCACCTGTTTATAAGCGGAGCGGATACAATTGATATGAATACAGTTCTTGCTTCTGCATATTATGACGAGATAAATGCCTATGTACCGGGTAACTTTGATGAAAACTCGCCGGGAATGCAAAAAGAAAATTATATACATTCATATTACGATGCCAATCAGCACGGATTTGTGAGCGTGGACGACCCTTCTTATGTAAAAGGTCAAGCGGCGCAGATGTTTTATAAAAAGCTTGATTTAATCGGTAATATGGATGTAAATAA
Source organism: Clostridia bacterium (assembly GCA_045592225.1). Lineage (GTDB taxonomy): Bacteria > Bacillota > Clostridia > UMGS1883 > UMGS1540 > JAZNUH01. Next base: position 17,457 of record JAZNUH010000007.1, read on the forward strand.
GCTTGCTGATGAAGAATATAAGCAGATGGTTACTGATAACTTCTATTCGTCAGGCTTTCAGGGAACCCCTCTTGCATGGGATATTAATACAGAAGGGAACAAAACCAACATTGACAATATAATAGCCGATGCAAAGCAAAACGGAACGGTACGAGAAAGTATACATGTTTTTGCACCCGAGAATACTTACTGTACAGTATTTCCGACTGCATTCAGTCAGGATTATACCTGTGGATATGAGTACTTCAGATACACGGCGGGACAAAATTTACCTGAAGGCATAGAGGTTAACAAATGGTACAGACGAAAGGCAACGGCAACGCACATTGAGCAGGTTGTAAGGGCTTATTACTATCCTCTTGAGCTTATATGTGTATACGGCGAGCCGGAGCAGGTATTCGTAAACGAAGATATACTCAAATTAACTGACAGCAAAGGTGAAACAATCATCACAAACAACAGTATCGTTTCGGCTGAATATTTAAAGGATGAAAACAGACAAGAGTGGGTTGTTATGTTGACACTTACTGATCAAGGCAGGGAAAAGTTCAGCCGGGCAACAAAGGGGATTTCAGCTTATGCTGATGGTGAAAATTATATTGCTATTTATTTAAAAGATGTGCTTATTTCTGCTCCGCGTGTAAGTGATGAGATTGTAACAAGTACAGTACTTATAACAGGTGATTTTACCGAAGAATCTGCAAAAAGCTTTGTGGATGAACTGAATAAAGCGATAAAACAATAAATATCCCCCCGTTATACGGGGGGATATTTATTGTTGGCTTTCGGCTACAAAATAGATGCAAGGGGTTTTAGTGAAATATCAACTTCGTTGATGTGAAATAATTTACTTCGTAAATTGTGAAATATAAAGCTTCGTTTTCTGTGAAATGAAATAAATCCACATTCGCGTAGCGAATATTTCATACACCGAAAATGTATTTCACGTGCGAAGCACATTTCACAAATCCGCAAGGATTTATTTCGTTGAAAAAGCGACAGAAATCTGTTGATCGCTGTCGCTTTTTCTGGCGTCCCTGACAGGAATCGAACCTGTGGCGTTCCGCTTAGGAGGCGGACCCTCTATCCTACTGAGGTACAGAGACAAGTGCGCCGCAAAATGCGGCGGGATTTATTATTTTCCGTATCTTCCGAGAAGTTCTTCGTAAATATCTTCAAGGCACATTCCCTGATTTACCAGCATAACAATGATGTGGTAGAAAAGGTCGGCAACTTCATACTGAACCTCGTCCTTGGAATTGTTTTTAGCTGCAATAATAACCTCGGCGTTTTCTTCGCCCACCTTTTTGAGTATTTTGTCAATACCCTTGTCAAAGAGGTAGTTTGTATAACTGCCTTCTTTGGGATTGTTTTTACGGTCTGTAACTGTTTCGAATACTGCATTTAAAATTGATGCGTTAGGCTTTAAAGGTGCTTCAACAATTTTGCCGTCTTCAATCTTGCGATAGAAGCAGCTTCTGTTACCTGTATGACATGCAGGACCTTCGGGGAGAGCAATTACCTGCAGGCTGTCAGCGTCACAGTCAACGCGGATTTCACACAGGTTTAAAAAATTGCCCGATGTTTCGCCCTTTGTCCACAGAGCCTGTCTGCTGCGGCTCCAGAATGTAACCTTTCCTGTTTCGATAGTCTTTTCCAAAGACTCTTTATTCATGTATGCCTGCATTAAAACTTCACCGGTTCTTTTATCGGTAACTATTGCAGGAATAAGACCGTTTTGGTCAAATTTAAGTTCATTATACATTATGTATTTCTCCTTTCGGATTGTTTTTGCTATTTATGTAGTATACCACAAAAAGAGGGTAGATGCAATATAAAAATAAGAGTTTTTTGATAAAACAAAAATCCCATCAAAAGATAGGATTTTTATATGGAGCTGTCTAGCAGATTCGAACTGCCGACCTCTTCCTTACCAAGGAAGTGCTCTGCCTGCTGAGCTAAGACAGCAAAGTGCCTGCGCGACACCTAAATATTATACTTGTAACCATTGGTTTTGTCAATACCTTTTTTAAATAAATGGGTTTTTTATTTCAAAGCTTTTGCCTTTGAGATAATTAAGATGGCCGGCATCTCCTTTGAAGTCAAATGTTGTTTTATAAGAGCATAAAAGCTGACCGCTGCCACTGTCGCCATATTTTGAATCACCAATTATGGGGCAGCCTATCGAACTTAAATGAACACGAATCTGGTGTGAACGTCCGGTGATAATTTCAACCTCTATTATACAGCCATCTTTATCTGCCGAAAGAACACGGTAATGAGTTTCTGCGTATTTACCACCCTCGTCAACAACACGGCTTATATTGTCAGCATCTTTTTGCATTTGACCCTTTATAATCCCGCATTTGTCCGGTGGAGCATTTTTGGTTTTGCATACATAAAACTTGCGTATTTCGTGATTGCGCAGTTTTTCGTTCACAAGGCGGAGTGTAGGCATATTTTTAGCCGCAATCACAAGGCCGGAGGTGTTAAAATCTATTCTGTTGCAAAGAGCAGGGGAGAAGGTGTTCTCTGCTTCGGGAACATACTCTTTTTTTTCATACAGATAGCTTTTGACAAAATCTGCCAGAGTACCGTTTTTTCGTATATTGTCAGGCTGACAGGCTACCCCTGCAGACTTGTTGATTATAATAAGGTTATCGTCCTCGTAAACAATATCGAGAGAGTATTTGCATGGCGTAAATGATTTTGTTTCGAATAAACTGTCATCGCCAAAAATCCGCACCTCATCACCTGTACAAAGCCGGGTATTTTCCTTTGGCTTTTTGCGGTTTATTTTGACTTTATTAGTGCGAATGTATTTATATATAAGACTTGTTGAGGCGGAGGGCATAAGTTTTCTTAAAAAAGCATCTATGCGCTTGCCGTCATCATTAGGGGTAATTGTAAACTCTTTCATAATTATATCCTGTAATTTATTTAATGCCGCAGTTAAAATCTGCGGCATTATTTTTAAAGCGCTGCAAAGGCTTTTTCTATATCCTCAAGGTTTTGCTTTTTCATATAGAATAAGCATTTGCCGTTTTCTGAAACTGCATAATTTAAGTTGTCATACTCGTGTATTCCTACAGTAAGGTTTCTGCCGTCACTATAGTGGAATACAATTTTGGCAACAGATTTTGAAGTATCAGCATCAGAGGTTGTTCCGTCAACGTACATTGCAACAATTGTCTGGTATGTTTCGCGGAATTTTTGTGTTTCTATGGACTTGCCGTTAATTGTATAACTTTCATCGTCGCCGTTTCTCTGCACCTTCATAGAGTATTTTCCGGAGGGGAGAGTTACATCGGCACCGTCAATATCATCAAGATAAACAAGGTAAGCGTATCTTTCAAGTATGTCAAAAGCGGTTACATCTGCAAAAGCAAAAGTGCCTGTGTTTACTGTATACACGGTAGGAAGACCTGAAATACGCGCATAGGTATTTGCTTCGCCGACACCACCGCTGTATGTGTATTTACTGTCACCCGACCAGACTGTTACTGTAATACCAAGATTGTACTTTGAATAATCTGTCGGAGTGTCTTCAGCTATGCCCGAAGCAATAATGCTTGCCGCCGGAAGGAGAAGCTTGTTTGTTACGCTTTCAGCATCGGCGGTTTTGTTCATATATGAGGGAATTACCCAGGTATATGCCTCGTTTTCCTCGTCAATAATTTTTTCAACAACAAGCTTATTTGAGCCGTTTGTAATTTCAAGCTTGGTGATTGTCTCGGTAGATGTGGATATAATGGTCATATTGCGGAAGGCATCAACACCCGAGGTAAGCAGCTTGCCCATTGATGTGGAAAGAACATAAATTTCGTCCGAATCAGCCATTTTGAAAAAATATCCGTTATTACCCGAAAGCTTGTCACCTATATAAAACACATCTGAACCAGACTCTGTTTTAATTGTAACTGTTGCCCCCGGAGCATCAAGCCCGTATACAGACAATGCTTCGGCGTTTTCAAGTGCAGGAACGGTTGACACAATGTTCTTGCAAAATGAAAAGACAGATGAAATTGTTGTCTGGTCAAGTACGGTATAATTATTTTCGTCCAGAAAGTAACCTGTATCTCCTGCAATAAAGGTAATGGTACCAAAAGAATTTTTAACCTGTACCCATTGAATATCTTCCTCAACAGTGTGTACTGCATGGTTGGATGAAACTTCAGGTAAATCGTTGTTGTCAACAGATGGGGAATACATAGTAATCCAGATATATACTGCCAAAAGAAATGCAAATGCACCAACAACCCAAAGCAGAACTTTTTTGTTTTTCTTCATTATAAATGCCTCCTGCGAATCCATACAATAAGACCTGTCAGTAATATGATAAGCGACGGCAGTACAGAGAAGAGAACAATGTATACTGTTACAAGTGTGTCACTTATTGCAAGGGATGTAACCATAAGGCTTTTGGGTGCAATGGTTAATGCACCGCCCTCATCGCGGTTTAAGTATTTAACTACGGAGTAAAGAAAATCTCTGTTGCCGAGAGCAGGTTGATTTAACATTTCTGCGGAGAATACCGTGTGTGAGCCTGAAGCAAACATTCTTGAACGTGTACCGTCGGAATTGGTTTTTTCAAGCGCAGCAGAGAGGGGAACATTACCCTCTGCAAGAACTTCTCCGCTCGGAAGCATAGACAAGCCGGTCTCTGTTGTTTTGGAAAGTATGCCGGAAACAACGCCGTAACTGTATTCTGTGCTTATGCTCTGCGAGTTGGACCACAAAACTGCCGATGAAACAGCAGATGTAATATCGTGTTCCTCCGCCATTGCATAGAATACAAAGGGTGTGCCCACTGTGTTTGAGGGCGATTGTTCGGCGATAATATCATTGTTAAAATAAACACCCCAGTACTGTGTCAGGTACTGCTCGAGTAAAGGCAAGTCAGTTGCCTTGAAGTCAGCACATACTGCAACACTGCCACCGCGTGAAACAAAGTCAAAAAGCTTTGTTACCTCGTCAGCAGAAAAATCATTTGCAGGACCCATAATAAACAGGGTAAGGCAATCTGTAGCTATATCCTGTGTCCTGAGATTTATTTTTTCAGCAGTTATATTTTCGTTTGTAAGTATTGCGGAAAGAGTGTCGTAGGACTGCTCACCATGTCCTGTGGTAAACGCTACTTTCAAATTCTTGTCACCCGAAACATAGCTTATAGCTGTGGTGAGATGCTGTTCAACTGTGAGCGAGGATGCATAGGTTGAACCTGTACTCTGGTCTTCCTTTACCTCGTACATTTTATCAGAAGAAATAAGGCGCATTCTGTTGCCGCATTCAACAATAATATCATTTTGAGAAGGCTCAAAACCCTTTGCCTGAATTTTCTTTAAGAACATGGGGTCATTTACAGGGTCGTGCACCTCGGTGTTTATATGTCCACTGTGCATTTTGTACATGTCAAGCACCTGTAAAATGCCATCTGCAGGCTGAGAAACAATATAGTAGATGTTTACATCCTGCTGAAGCTCCGAAAGTACAGCAAGTGTTTCTTCTGAAAGCGAGTAAAGCTTGTTGCTTGAAAAGTCAAATTTTACAGGAAATTTAGCCAACACTGATGATGCAACCACGTTGAAGAAAACTACCAGGGCAATTATAATTACAACAAAAAGTGTTGAACTTAAATTATATTTCAGTTTTTTCTTCATAATTATGCCCTCCCTAATTCCAACGTCTGCGTTCTACCGAACTTACGGTAAGGAACAGGAAGACGAAAACAAAGCTTAAGTAGTATATAACAGGTGAGAGATTAAGTACGCCAAGCTCAAAGTCGGTATATCTTGATGTTATGCTGAACCATTCTACAATCTTTACAAGCCAGGGCATGTTGGTGAGTGTTGTAAGCCAGTCCATAAGATAGAGAACAAGGAGAATAACAAATGTTGTAACAGCAGAAACTGCCTGGTTTTCGGTAAGGGATGAAATGAAAATACCCACCGAAATAAAACACATGCCCAAAAGTGCAAACCCAACATAACTGCACAGGATAGACGCATAAGCAGGCTTTCCGTGAATGCCGATAACAATTAGGTAAATAAGTGTAAGTGCGAGTGTGATAAGGTACACACAAACAGCGGCAAAATATTTGCCTAATACAATTTCCCATACAGAAACCGGAGAGGTTAAAAGAATCTGGTCGGTTTTCATATTGCGTTCTTCGCTTAAAAGACGCATTGTAAGAATGGGAATGAGAAACATGAATATAGGAATGAGATTTGTAAGTATAGCATCAAGACGGGGTGAACGGTTTAAAAGGTTTACATAAGCAAACATAAAGCCGGATGCTACAAGGAACATTCCTATAAAAATATATCCAATGGGGGTGGTAAAATACGCCCTCATTTCACGGGAAAAAATGGCTTTCACTTTGTATCCTCCTTTGAAACAAGATTAATAAAGATGTCTTCAAGAGATACGGAGGCATCCTTTAGCATAAGTATGGGCTTATTTGCAGCAGAAAGTGCGGCAAATAAAGCGTTACGTACATCGACAGAACTGTCAATTCTGTAAACACCGTCATTTTGTGTTACAGATTTAACTCCGTCAATGGCCTTTATTATGGGGAGGATTTCCTCGGGTGTGCCTTCTGCTGAAAGAAGAAGAGCATTGGTGCCCAGCATATTCTTTTCAAGGTCAGCGGCACTGCCTTCGGCAATTATCTTGCCCTCGTTTATTATAATTACGCGTTCGCACACAGCACTGATTTCAGGCAGAATGTGTGAACTTAAGATAACTGTACGTTCTTTTCCCAGGTCAGAGATAAGTGAACGCATTTCAACCATCTGGACAGGGTCAAGACCAACTGTAGGCTCGTCAAGTATCAAAATTTCGGGGTCGCCGATAAGCGCCTGTGCAAGACCTACTCTCTGGCGGTAACCCTTTGAAAGATTACGGATAAGTCTGCCCTTGACGTGTGAAATGCGGGCAAGCTCTAAAACAGCATTTAAGTGCTTGCGGCGCGGCAGAGTAACCTTCTTTAAATCGTATACAAAAAGAAGATATTCTTCAACTGTCATATTTACATAAAGCGGAGGCTGTTCTGGCAGATAACCAATACATTTCTTAGCTTCAAGGGGTTCTTCCAGAATATCGTGACCGTTTATAAGAATTTGACCCGATGTTGAGGAAGTGTAACCGGTAAGCATATTCATTGTGGTGGTTTTTCCGGCACCGTTAGGTCCCAAAAATCCAACAACCTCGCCTTTTCTCAGGGTAAAGCTTATATCGTTAACAGCTTTTTTATCCCCGAAATGCTTTGATAAGTGCGAAACCTTAATCATATTATTCCTGCTCCTCTTGTGTCTTAACAATAGCTATACCAAGTTCGTCAAGCTGCTTCTGGTCAACATCACCGGGGGAAGCAACCATAAGCTCGGATGCGTTCTGCACTTTGGGGAAGGCAATTACGTCACGGATGGACGGGCAGCCGCAAAGAAGCATTGCCAGCCTGTCAAGACCGTATGCCATTCCGCCGTGGGGGGGAGTACCGTATTTGAAGGCTTCCATAAGGAATCCGAAACGTGACCATGCTTCTTCCTGACTCATACCGATAGCCTTGAACATTTTTTCCTGAAGCTCGCTGTTGTGAATTCTTATACTACCGCCACCTACTTCAACACCGTTTAATACGATATCGTAAGCCTTTGCAAGTACCTTTTCAGGTGCGGTTTCAAGAATATCCATATCCTCGTCACGGGGTGATGTGAAGGGATGATGCTTTGCTACATAGCGGTTTTCCTCCTCATCATATTCAAGAAGTGGGAAGTCTGTAACCCAAAGCAGGTTGAACTTTTCTTCATCAATCATATCAAGCTTTTTGGCAACATGAAGTCTTAAATTGCCAAGTGCATCATATACAACGTTATCCTTGTCGGCAACTATAAGCATAATATCGCCAACCTGAGCGTCAGCCTTTTTAAGGATTGCAGAAATTTCTTCTTCACTGAAGAATTTTGCAATAGGACTTTTAAGCTCGTTTTCCAAAACGGAAATCCAGGCAAGACCCTTTGCTCTGTATGTTTTAACAAAATCGGTAAGTGCATCAAGTTCACGACGTGCAAACTTGTCAGCACCACCCTTTACGGTAATACAACGAACGCTGCCGCCATTTGCAACTGCATCGGCAAATACTTTAAAGCCGCAACCTGCAACAACCTTGGAGAGGTCGCAAAGCTCCATTTCAAAACGTGTATCAGGCTTGTCCGAACCGTAACGGTCCATAGCCTCGCTGTAGGGAAGGCGGGGAAGAGGTAATTCAATATCTATACCCTTTATTTCCTTAAATACCTTCTGGATGAATTTTTCGTTAACTTCTATAACATCATCAATGTCAACAAAGGACATTTCAAGGTCAATCTGTGTAAATTCAGGCTGTCTGTCAGCACGAAGGTCCTCGTCGCGGAAGCATTTTGCTATCTGGAAGTATCTGTCAAAGCCGGAGAGCATAAGTGTCTGCTTATAAAGCTGAGGGGACTGGGGAAGAGCATAAAAGCTTCCGTTGTGCACACGGCTGGGAACAAGATAGTCACGCGCACCCTCGGGTGTGCTCTTTGTAAGCATAGGAGTTTCGATTTCCAAAAATCCGTTCTGGTCATAATAGTCACGTGCAAGCTTTGCTATGCGGTGACGTGTAATAAGATTCTGCTGAAGAGAAGGACGGCGAAGATCAAGATATCTGTACTTTAAGCGGATTTCTTCGCGTACATTAATGTCATCTGTAACCATAAAGGGAGGAGTTTCAGACTTGGAAAGAATGCGAAGCTCTGTAAGAGCAATTTCAAGTTCGCCTGTCTTTACCTTGTTGTTTATAGCTTCAGGCGCTCTTTTTACAACCCTACCTACAGCGGCAACAACATATTCCTGACGGAGCTTTTCAGCCTCTTCGTATATTGCCTTGTTTTCTTCGTTTACAACAATCTGTACAACGCCGCTTCTGTCACGGATGTAAGCAAATATAACTCCGCCCAGGTTACGTACGCGCTGTACCCAGCCCATAATGGTAACCTGAGTATCAATATCCTTCATTGAAATTTCTTCACACATGTGAGTTCTCTTAAGTCCTTTTAAGCTTGCCATTTTATTTGTCCTCATTTCCTGTTAATATATTTTTTATTTCTTCAATATTGTTTATGTTTACAGGTGTCTGCACCTTGTCGCTCATATTTTTAAGCTGTGCATTGCCGGAGTTTACTTCGTCCTCGCCAAGCACTACTACATAACGTGCATTCATTCTGTCGGCGTTTTTCATCTGTGCTTTAAGTGAGCGGGAAAGATGGTCGCACTCTGCATATATACCGGCTTTCCTTAACTTATAAGCAAGGTTCAGCGCCGCTTCAGTCTGTCCTATTGATGCAACATATATATCGGGCGGAGCCGCCTGTGCAGCCTGTGTACCCTGTGCGTCAAGAACAAGAAGTAAACGTTCAAGACCTGTTGCAAAACCCATACCGGGGGTGGAGGGGCCACCTAAAATTTCCATAAGTCCGTCGTAACGTCCGCCACCGCAAACAGTACCCTGTGCACCAATCTGTGTGGAAACAAATTCAAATACTGTTCTTGTGTAATAGTCAAGACCGCGGACAATGGAGGGGTCAACCTCATATTTTATTCCCATCTTATCAAGATAGCCTTTTACAGCATCAAAATGGTCGGAGCATTCGTCACAAAGATAATCAAGAATAGAGGGAGCACCTGCGGCAACTTCTTTACATATGGGTGACTTACAGTCAATTATTCTCATAGGATTTTGTGTAAGTCTGCGGTTGCAGGTTTCGCAAAGTGTTTCCTTGTGTGCTGTGAGGTATTCTGTCAGCGCTTTGTTATATTCCTTGCGGCAGGCGGGACAACCAATACTGTTAATGTTGAGAGAAAGTCCTGTAATGCCAATGTTTTCGAAGATAGTGTTTGCAAGGGCGATTATTTCTGCATCAACACTGGGCTCGGCACTGCCAAAAATTTCAACACCAAACTGGTGGAATTCACGCAGTCTGCCTGCCTGAGGCTTTTCGTATCTGTAACATGCTATGTCATAGAAAAGCTTTGTGGGCTGGGGCTGTGCATAAAGCGAATGTTCAATATATGCACGTGCGGCAGAAGCTGTGCCTTCGGGACGCAATGTAATAGAACGTTCCGCCTTGTCAAGGAATGTGTACATTTCCTTTTGCACAACATCTGTTGTATCGCCCATGCCGTGTTCAAACAGTTCTGTGTGTTCGAACACAGGAGTGCGTATTTCTGAAAAGCCGAATGTCCGGGCAGTTTCAGCAGCTATACTTTGTATTCTTTTCCAGGCGGGGACAGCCTCGGGCAAAATGTCCGCCGTGCCTCTGGGAGCTTTAATATTCATTTCGTTTTTCCTTTCAAAAGTCAAATTTCGTCTTTCATATCATTTTATACAAAGTATGCCCGAATGTCAAGATTTTTTACCTTATAAACCTCTTTTTTGCTATAAATAATATATAAGAAGAAAAAACCGACAAAAGGCATTGACATTCCGGTATATGTTTTGGTATAATACTATGGTATAATTTTATATAGTGGCAAATTAATATAAAACAGGAGGTAACACACATGGCAAGAAAAATGAAAACCATGGACGGTAACAACGCCGCCGCATGGGCGTCCTATGCTTTTACTGATGTTGCGGCTATCTACCCGATAACACCCTCTTCAGTTATGGCAGAGGTTACAGACGAATGGGCAGTTGACAAGAAAGAAAATATTTTTGGTCAGCCCGTAAAGGTTGTGGAAATGCAGTCCGAAGCCGGTGCAGCAGGTGCTGTTCACGGTTCACTGGCAGCTGGTGCTCTTACAACCACATATACAGCTTCACAGGGTCTGCTTCTTATGATTCCCAATATGTATAAAATGGCGGGTGAACTGCTTCCCTCGGTTATACACGTAAGTGCACGTTGTGTAGCATCACACGCTCTTAACATTTTTGGCGATCATTCCGACGTTATGGCATGTCGTCAGACAGGTTATGCAATGCTCTGCTCCAACAGCCCTCAGGAAGTTATGGATTTAGGTGCAGTTGCACATCTGGCAGCTATTAAGGGCAAGGTTCCCTTCCTTCATTTCTTTGACGGCTTCAGAACATCTCACGAAATCGATAAAATCGAAACATGGGATTATGCTGATCTTAAAGAAATGGTTGATATGGATGCAGTTCGCGAATTCCGTAACAACGCACTCAATCCCGAACGTCCCGTTCTCCGCGGCAGCGCGCAGAACCCTGACATCTTCTTCCAGAACAGAGAAGCATGTAACACATACTACAATAATGTTCCTGCAATTGTTGAGGAATATATGAACAAGGTTAACGCTAAGATCGGCACAAACTACGGTCTTGTTAATTACTACGGCGCTCCCGATGCTGAAAAGATTATCGTTGCAATGGGTTCCGTTTGTGAAACTATTGAAGAAACAATTGATTACCTTACAGCTAAAGGTGAAAAGGTTGGTCTTATCAAGGTTCACCTTTACAGACCTTTCCCCAAGGACGCATTCCTCAAGGCTGTTCCTGCAACATGTAAGAAGATTGCAGTTTTAGACAGAACAAAAGAACCCGGTTCCCTTGGCGAACCTCTTTATCTTGATGTTTGCGCTTGCTACACAGGTAACGCATCTGCACCCATGATCATTGGTGGTAGATACGGTCTTGGTTCCAAAGACACAATTCCTGCTGATATCATTGCAACATACAGAAATCTTGATGCGGCTGCACCTGTTCAGGGCTTCACACTCTCCATCGAAGATGACGTTACAAATCTTTCACTTGCAAGAGTAGAAAATCCCGACACATCTGCAGAAGGCAACACAGCTTGTAAGTTCTGGGGTCTTGGTTCCGACGGTACAGTTGGTGCTAACAAGAACTCCATTAAGATTATAGGTGACCATACAGACCTTTTTGCACAGGCATATTTCGCATATGACTCCAAAAAGTCCGGTGGTATCACAGTTTCTCACTTAAGATTTGGTAAGAAACCTATTAAATCAACATACCTCATCAATAAGGCTAACTTCGTAGCATGTCATAACCCCTCCTATGTGGACAAGTATGACATGGTTCAGGACCTTGTTCCCGGCGGTAAGTTCCTCTTGAACTGCGCATGGGATGAAAAGGAACTGGGCGAAAGACTGCCTGCAAAGATGAAGAGATACATTGCAGAAAACAACATTTCCCTCTACACTATCGATGCTATCGGTATTGCAAAGGAACTGGGTCTCGGCAACAAGACCTCCATCGTTTTACAGTCTGCATTCTTCAAGCTTGCAAACGTTATTCCCTTTGAAGATGCTGTTGAATATATGAGAGCAGCAGTTGTTAAATCCTTCGGCGCAAAGGGTGAAAAGATAGTTAACATGAACCATGCAGCTATCGTTGAAGGTGAAAAGAATATTAAGGAAGTTTCTGTTCCTGCTGACTGGGCAAATGCACAGGATGTTGCAGAAGTTGAAAAGGATCTTCCTCCTTATATCAAAAACGTACTCATTCCCTGCAACAAGCAGGAGGGTGATAAGATTGCCGTTTCCACATTTATGGATATGGTTGACGGTCATCTGCCTCAGGGTGCAGCTGCATACGAAAAGAGAGGTATTGCAGTAGATGTTCCTGAATGGATTCCCGAAAATTGTATTCAGTGTAACCAGTGTGCAATGGTTTGTCCTCACGCTGTAATCCGTCCCTTCGCTTTAAATGCTGAAGAAGTTGCTGCAGCTCCTGCATCACTCAAGGCTAAGAAGATGAACGGTAAGGGCATGGAAAACTATCAGTTCACAATGGCTGTTTCACCTCTTGATTGTAGCGGTTGCGGCAACTGTGCAAAGGTTTGTCCTGCTAAGGAAAAAGCCCTTGTTATGAAGCCCATCGATACACAGAGAGAGCAGCAGGCAGCATTCGACTACGCTGTTAAGACTTCTGTTAAGGAAGATGTTCTGGCAGGTGCTACAACTGTTAAAAACGTACAGTTCCACCAGCCCCTCCTTGAATTCTCCGGCGCATGTGCAGGTTGTGGTGAAACACCTTATGCAAAACTCGTTACACAGATTTGCGGTGACAGAGCATACATCTCCAATGCAACAGGTTGTTCTTCAATCTGGGGCGGAAGTGCTCCCTCAACACCTTACACAACAAACTACAAGGGACATGGTCCTGCATGGGCTAACTCTCTGTTTGAAGATAATGCTGAACACGGTCTGGGTATGGCTGTTGCAGCAAAACAGATAAGAGAAAGACTTGCAAATCAGGTTGCAGCACTTCCCTGTGAAGGCGTTAAAGCAGCGGCTGCAAAATGGATGGACAGCTACAATGATGGTGCGGCTAACCAGAAGGATACAGAAGAACTTATCGCTGCTCTTGAAGCTTGCGGTTCTGACGAAGCTAAAGAAATTCTTAACTTCAAAGAATACCTCTCCAAGAAGGCTGTTTGGATCTTCGGCGGTGACGGTTGGGCATACGATATCGGTTTTGGCGGTCTTGACCATGTTCTCGCATCCGGTGAAGATGTAAACATTATGGTATTTGATACAGAAGTTTACTCCAACACAGGCGGACAGGCTTCCAAGTCCACACCTACAGGTGCTGTTGCTCAGTTTGCAGCAGGCGGTAAGCCCATCAAGAAAAAGAACCTTGCAGAAATCGCAATGTCCTACGGTTATGTATACGTAGCACAGGTTGCTATGGGTTATGATATGGCACAGACAGTTAAGGCTATTAAAGAAGCTGAAAGCTACAACGGTCCTTCCATCATAATTGGTTATGCTCCCTGTATCAACCACGGTATCAAGGGCGGTATGACAGATACACAGAGAGTTATTAAGAATGCAGTTCTGGCAGGTTACTGGCATACATTCAGATTTGACCCCAGAAACGTTGAAGCAGGTAAGAACCCCTTCACAATGGATTCCAAGGCTCCCGATGCATCCTACAGAGACTTTATAATGAACGAAGTTCGTTACAGCTCACTTGCTCGTAAATTCCCCGATAAGGCTGAAGAACTGTTCACAGTTGCTGAACAGCAGGCTAAGGAGAAGTATGAACATTGGATGAAATACAGTAAACTGTTTGAATAATCAGTAACTAAAAAGGCGCACACTCAGAAGAGTGTGCGCCTTTAAAATGCTTCAATTAAAGAGTATGGCAACGAGCAAGAACCTGTTCGGCTTCCTGTCTGTCGCTTACAGCCATTTTATAATTTATTCCGGTTCTGTATTTTTTAAAGTCAAGAGAATCGAAATCCTTTTTTGTAAAAGTATTTACTTTGAAGTGGATTTATGTTATAAAAATTATAGTACAATCAGGGCTTTATTTCAATGTTTCGTAGTAAACCGCATAATAATATGCAAAATAAAACAAAAAAGTACAAAAATGGAGTAAAATATGAGTAAATTTCCCTACGAGGATATAATTAATTTATCCCGACCAAAATCAAACAGAGAAAAAATGTCCATGTCAGACCGTGCGGCACAGTTTTCACCGTTTGCCGCAGTTGTCGGACACGATGCTGCTGTAGAAGAAACTGCACGTGTAACCGACAGAAAAATTGAGCTGGATGAGTATGCAAAGGAATCGGTAAATGCTAAACTGCAAAGCATTTTTGAGCGTATAAGCGACAAACCTGAGGCAACAATAACCTATTTTGTGCCTGATATAAAAAAAGCCGGAGGAAGCTACCAGACAGTTACACGGCGCATTAAAAAGATTAACGAAATCAAGCGAGTGCTTGTACTTGAAGATAATGAAGATATACCTATTGATGATATTTTTGAAATAGAGATAATATAAAAACGGATGCAACCAGCATCCGTTTTTTATTACGCTTTTCTTCGTCCGCCTTTTATGATGTATAAGCCCGACCATAACAGCAGTAAGGCTATAACTGCAAAAACAATGTCGCTGTAAGGGAATGAAATGTTAAATCTGTATATAAGTGCATTAGCTGTATTAAATAAAATATGAATTGCTATGGGCATATAAATGTTCCCTGAACGCCTGTAGGAAATTCCAAGGCAAAGACCGACTATAAATGTGTAAATACCCTGAATAATATTCCCGTGTACAACAGCGAAAAGCAAAGCCTGAATTATATTAGCAATGTGAAAAGGCATAACAGGTGTCATTTCGCCTAAAATTATTCCGCGGAACATTATTTCTTCAAAGGCAGGAGCAATTATACAAACGGTTACAAGTGCCAGAGTAAAGCTACCGTCAAATATTCCCGAAACGGCATCACGGTAGCTTTGTGCATACTGTGAAAGCAGTTGAGTGTGGGTAACAGCAAAAGCGGCAAGCCATAAACCGGTGGTAACTAAAAACACAGCGGCAATATTAACGGGATGAAAATGATTTATGTAAAATCCTTTGCCTATATTAAGGTTTTGTTTATCCGTAATAAGAAAAATCCACAGTATAATCAGCGCATAAACAACAATAGGGTAGAGGTCAGAGCTTACCCACGTCCATGTGCTGTCAGGCACAAAGTGGTGTGCATTATAAAATATAAGCAGATAAACAAAAACAAAAGCAAGACTTCTTAAAACTCTCATACTTTACTCCTTATGAAATCACAATACATTTCTGTGGACATTTTTCCGCACATTCGCCGCAGGAGGTACATTTCTTGTAATCTATAACTGCAATACCGTCTGTAACGTGTATAGCATCATATTTACAGGTCTTTTCGCAAAGCTTACAGCTTATGCATCCTACCTGACAGTTCTTACGTACAATAGCACCCTTGTCCTTTGAAGAACACGCAACTGCAACGACAGCAGTGGCAGGTATAAGAGAAATGACGTTTCGGGGGCAAGCGGTCACGCAGGCACCACAACCGCCGCAAAGCTCGGGGTTAATTAATGCAACACCATTCTGTATGGAAATTGCATTGTTAACGCACTTTGATACACAAGAGCCAAAGCCAAGACAGGAGGTGGCACAACCTTTGTATCCGCCGCTTACAAGTGCTGCAGCATGACATTCTTTAATTCCTTTGTATTCAAATTTAATTCGTACATTGTCGCAGCTGCCCTGACAGTGAACAAACGCCTTGCGAGGCTCGGCAGCTGTTGCTTCAACGCCCATTATCTGTGCAATTTTTGCACAGGCAGATGCCCCGCCGGGAGCACAAAGATTGACCTTGGCACCCTTTTCAACAATGGCGGAGGCGTAATCAGAGCAACCTGCAAAACCGCATCCGCCGCAGTTTGCACCGGGCAGAGCTTCGGTGATTTCAGGAATACGTTCATCCTTTTCTACTTTGAATATAATTGATGCTACAGCAAGACAGGCGCCAAGCACAAAGGCTATAACTGCCAGACTTACTGTAGGAAGAATAATTGCTTCAAACATTTTTGTGTATCCTTTCTAAAACTTAAGTCCCTGAAAACCTAAAAATGCAAGGGAAAGAAGAGCGGCTGAAATAAGTGCTATGGGGAATCCCTGCAAAGGCTTGGGAATATCTGCAGTTTCAAGACGTTCACGAACACCTGCAAAAAGTAAAATTGCAACAGTAAAGCCGATGCCTGCAGAAGTACCAAACACTACAGATTCAAGCATGTTGTATCCGTTTGCGGGATCAACAATTATAAGGGCAGAGCCTAAAACTGCACAGTTTGTTGTAATAAGGGGAAGATAAATACCCAGAGCAGAGTAGAGCGAGGGACTTACCTTTTGCAAAAACATTTCGACAAACTGAACAAGCGCCGCAATAATAAGAATAAATGCAACTGTCTGCAGATATTCCATGTTAAAAGGAGCAAGCAGATAGGTTTGTACAATATATGTAAGGGCAGAAGAAATTGCCATTACAAATGTAACTGCCATACCCATGCCTATAGCAGTATCTACTTTTTTGGAAACACCAAGAAAGGGACAAATACCTAAAAATCTTACAAGCACAAAATTATATATAAATATTGCACCTATGGAGATGGAAATAATATTACCCATTATTTAGTCTCCTTTCTTTTGAGTTTAATAAAATTTATAATTCCAAGCAAAATACCAAGAGTTAAAAATCCGCCGGGAGCAAGTGTAATCATAAGGGCAGGATTGTCAAACAAATGATAACCTAAAATACTTCCGTTACCAAGTATTTCCCTGACCGATGAAATAAGAGAGAGGGAAAGCGTAAACCCAAGCCCCATTCCAAGTCCGTCCATAGCCGATTTCATAACTCCGTTTTTGGAAGCAAAGGCTTCGGCGCGGGCGAGTATGATACAGTTTACAACAATAAGCGGAATAAAAATGCCTAAAGTTTTTGAAAGCTCGGGCAAATATGCTTTGAGCAGCATTTCAATTGCCGACACAAAGCCCGCGATAATAACAATATATGCCGCTATTCGTATTTTGGAGGGGATAAGCTTGCGAAGCAGCGATATAACAATGTTTGAGGCTACAAGTACAGCTGTTGCCGAAAGCCCCATACCAATGCCGTTTTCAAGTGAGGTTGTAACGGCAAGAGTAGGACACATACCAAGCAGAAGTACAAATGTGGGGTTTTCGGTTAAAAGACCGTTTTTGAATGTTTTAAACAATTATATAACCCCCTTTTCTTCTAATATTTCAAGTGCGGAGTTAACGCCGTTTACAACCGCGTTGCTTGTAATGGTAGCGCCGCTTATTGCAGAAATCTGACTGCTGTTTTCGGGTGTGGATTTTGTTACCGTTAAAGGCAACTGACCGCCGACGAAACCATCTGTAAAAGCAGGCTCGGCAGCTTTTGCACCAAGGCCAGCAGTTTCAGCGTGTGAAATAATGCGTATGCCGGCAACTGTTTTATCTGTGTTTATTCCGACAATCATATTTATTGCACCACCAAATCCGGAGGATTCAACAGATACGCAATAGCCAACCGTATCAGCACCTTTTTTGGCTGCGTAAATTCCGTCCCCCATATCCTCAAAAGAGTCAGCAGGGATTATTTCAGCACGTGCCTCATTTTCTGCACGCATGGTATTTTGTGCAATTATATCCTTTGTGAGAAGGTTTACTCCTGACAGCATAAGAGTTACAATCAGTGTAATTATACAAAGTATACCGCCAAGACGAAGAATTTCTTTAGCCACGCTTTGACACCTCCCCGTATTTTCTGGGTTTTATGAATCTGTCAATAAGAGGTGTTGCAATGTTCATAAGGAGAATTGAATAGGACACACCCTCGGCATAACCGCCGTAAAGTCTTATTATTGAGGTTATAAGTCCGCAACCTATTGCGAATATAATCTGTCCTGTTGCGGTAACAGGTGAGGTTACATAATCGGTTGCCATGAATATAGCACCTAAAATCAATCCGCCGCCTAAAATATGTGTAAGTGCATATGTAACATCAAATGACGATGTGATGAGCATAAAAACAAATACTGTTGCTACATAGAAAAGGGGAATTCGAACTGAAATCACCTTTCTTATAACAAGGTAAATGCCGCCGATAATAAGTGCAGCTGCACAGGTTTCACCAATACATCCGCTCATATTTCCAAGGAACATATCAGTTAATGAAACAGTGTTTGCAGCACCGTTTTTAAGATTTTGCAAAACAGTTGCCGAACTTACTGCATCAGGAGTAAAGGGAGGAACAAAGTTTGTCATTGCCGCGGGCCATGAAGCCATTAAAAAGGCACGTGCTGCCAATGCGGGATTTATAAAGTTATGTCCTATCCCGCCAAACAACTGTTTGACAATGATTATAGCGAAAACACCGCCCAGAGCCACTTGCCACAAGGGCATAGAGGAGGGGAGGTTAAATGCCAGAAGAATACCTGTGACAACGGCACTTAAATCACATACCGTTATTTTTTTATTGCATATTTTTTGCCATATTCCTTCAGAAAGCACACAGCTTATAACAGAAACCCCCGTGATGAGAGCAACTCTGTAACCAAAGTAATATATACCCGCCAAAAGGGCAGGAATGAGTGCAATTATAACATCAAGCATAATTGTGCTTGTAGTGGTCTTGCTTCTTATATGTGGTGAAGAAGAAACCAAAAGCTTTTCCAAGATAAAACCCTCCTTATTTTCTGGCTTTCTTAGCTCGTATTTTTTGCTTGGCGAGTCTTATAGACTGAACAAGATGCCTGTTTGCGGGACAGGAATAAGTACACGAGCCACATTCAATACAATCCATTACGCCGTTCTTTTCGCACTTATCAAAGTCTCCCATATCGGAGTAAGCAAAAAGATTTAAGGGGAGCAGATGTATAGGACAGCCTGCTGCACATCTTCCGCAACGGATACAGTTTGTAGGTTCAGGAACAAGCGCAGTTTTTTCGTCAAACGCCAGAAGTGCACCTGTACCTTTTACAACCGGAATGTCAAGTGAACTGAGTGAAAGACCCATCATGGGACCACCCATAAGTATTTTTGCGGCAGGTTCTGTTAATCCGCCTGCTGCATCAATCAAATCTTGCATGGGCATTCCAAGACGCACCGAGAAGTTGCGCGGGGATTTTACAATGGGACCGGAAACGGTCACAATACGACGCACAAGTGGCATACCGCTTTCGTATGCACGGGCGATGGCTGTACAGGTGTCAACGTTTACAACAATAACACCAACATCCAGCGGCAGACCGCCGGAGGGAACCTGAAGACCTGTGATGGCATTAATCAACTGCTTTTCAGAGCCCTGGGGATATTTTGTTTTTAATACTTTTACCCTGATAGCTGTTCCAGTAGCGGCATTTTTGATGTTATTTATAGCCTCGGGTTTGTTTTCTTCAATAGCTATAACGCATTTTTCTGCCTTAAGAGATGACATTATCTTTAAAAGACCGGAAACAACCTCGGCTGGTGTTTCGATCATAACCCTGTGGTCGCTTGTGAGATATGGTTCACATTCGGCACCGTTAACAATAATGTATTTTACCTTTTTGTCAGGCGGGGGTGAGAGCTTTATGTGAGTGGGAAAGCCTGCACCACCCATGCCGACAATACCCGCTTTGCGAACAATGTCACACAAAGGCGCATCCTGCGCGGGGGGAGATACAGTTTCACAAATTTCGTCTTTATAGTCGTTTTTTATTACAACACAGGTAACCATACTTCCGTTAGGTGTAAGGCGGGGTTCAATTGCAATAACTTCACCCGAAACCGAGGAATGGATGGGGCTCGACATAAAAGCATCGGAGTCGCCGATTTTTTGCCACATCTTGACCCGGTCACCTTTTTTAACAAGGGGTTCACAGGGGGCACCCAAGTGTTGCTGCATAGGAAAAACCATTATTTCCGCAGGCGGCAGAATACTTATTGGTATATCTCGTGTCTGTTCTTTGTGGTCGTGGGGATGAATGCCGCCACGAAATGTATATTTTTTCAAAGTTAAATCACCTCTTTGTCAACACTATATTATAAGATATTTATAAAAATTTTGCAATGAATTTTAATAAATTAGTATACTTTTTGACAGATAAATGTGTAAATTAAGGTATATTGACAAATGGTATTGAAAAAAGGGCGGAAATGTAGTATTATATACATGGCAAGGAGCTGATATTATGAAAAGGATTATTTCGCTTGTACTTTCGTTTTTATTGCTTTTTCCCTGTGTGGTAATTGCAGATACAAGTGGAGCAGGATATATAAAAATAGGACTGTTTTTCGGAAGTAGCGCAAAAAACAGTATTAAACTTACGTCAGATGGCGGATTTGTTATAGGTCAGGGAGAGGATACATATTATTCGGCGGATATTACTCTTGACACAACAGAAATTACAGTTTCCAAATCTGCAGACGGTGGTTTTGATGTAAACGGACAGGTTTATGCTCAAAAGGAAATAAGTATAAAGCCGATAGGCGAAAAAATTTCTGTCGATGGTGTATGGTACAGAGGGTTTATATATTTAAAAAGGCTTGACAACAGTGATATGACCGTTATAAACGTGGTTGACCTTGAAGAATATTTATATTCGGTAATTGGTCAGGAAATGTCACCTTCATGGAATATTGAAGCACTCAAGGCGCAGGCAGTGTGTGCCAGAACATATGCTCTGAGAAACCTTGATACCTATAAATCATACGGTTTTAATTTGTGTACTACACAGAGAACGCAGGTTTATCTCGGTATAAAAAGTGAAACAGAGAGAACTATACGCGCAGTTGAAGAAACACGCGGTAAAACAGTGCGTTATAATGGTGCACTCGCGGAAGTGTTTTATTTCTCATCAAGCGGCGGCAGAACCGCAAGCTCGAAGGATGTGTGGTTTGCAGATTTACCATACCTTAAAAGCGTAAACGATATTTACGAAAACCCTTCGGAAGCCACAAGCTCAAGCTGGAGCGTTACTCTTTCGGCGGCTGACATCAAATCAAAGCTTTCGGCAAGAGGTGTGGATATTGGAGATGTCACTTCGGTTAAAGTTACCGGTTACGGTGACGGCGGAATTGTAACAGAAACAACAGTTTATGGTACGCAGGGTGAGTACAAGGTTAAAAAAGACAGTAACCGCAGCTTTTTTGGTGCAAAAAGTCAGGACTTTGTAATTACCGGTATGTCAGGCGGACTTACAGATGTATACGGAAGCAGTGTATCATCGGGCAGAAGAGTATTGTCGCATCTGGGTGAAAGTGAACTGGATGTGAATAATGTATCAATTCTTACAGAGAACGGAGTTATTACCCCTTCGATGATTTCGGGCGACAGCATAACTCTTACAGGTCATGGATGGGGACACAAGGTCGGTATGAGTCAATGGGGTGCCAAGGCTATGGCAGACCAGGGCTTTGGTTTTGAAGATATACTCAAGTTTTATTTTACAGGAGTGGATATAGGATAATATGAGAACAGACGATTTTGATTACGTGTTACCCGAGGAGCTTATAGCACAGGAACCCCTTGCAGACAGAAGCTCTTCGAGGTTGCTTGTGGTAAATGGGGATAAGCGTGAGCATAAAACATTTACAGATTTAATAGATTTATTAAACGAGGGAGACTGTCTGGTGCTTAATAATACCAGGGTTCTCCCTGCCCGTTTGTACGGCAGTAAAAAGGGAACAGGCGGTGCAATTGAGTTTTTACTTCTGGAGCGTAAAAGTATTGACACCTGGGAGGTTGCATTAAAGCCGGGCAGAAAAGCAAAACCCGGTGCGGTATTTGTTTTTGGTGATTGCCTTGAGGCAGAGATACTTGAAGTAATAGAAGGCGGTAACCGTATTGTAAAATTCAGGTATGAGGGTGTGTTTGAAGAAATACTTGACGAACTTGGTGAAATGCCTCTTCCGCACTACATAACCAAAAAGCTTGAGAATAAAGAAAGATACCAGACGGTGTATTCTAAAGAAAACGGTTCGGCGGCGGCGCCTACGGCAGGACTGCACTTTACAAACGAATTTCTGGATAAAATAAAGAAAAAGGGTGTGGATATTGCTTTTCTTACCCTTCACGTGGGACTTGGAACATTTCGCCCTGTTAAGGTTGACGATGTTACAAAACACAAAATGCACTCAGAATGTTATTCGGTAAGCCAGGAGGCAGCGGACAAAATAAACAACTGTAAAAAAAGGGGCGGACGTGTTATCTGCGTTGGGACAACATCTGTAAGAACAGTTGAGTCGGTGGCAGCTGATGACGGAACAATGTGTGCAAAATCGGGCAGAACCGAAATTTTTATATATCCGGGTTACAAATTCAAGGTGGTGGATGCTCTTGTTACAAATTTCCACCTTCCAAAATCAACACTTATAATGCTTGTCAGCGCTCTCGGCGGTAAGGAAAATATACTTGCAGCATATAATGAGGCGGTGCAGGAGAAATACAGATTTTTCTCTTTCGGTGATGCAAGCTTTATATACAAAACGGAGGGAAATAATGTTTAAATTACTTGAAAAAGACGGCAGAGCAAGACGTGGCAGATTTGAAACAGTTCACGGTACTGTTGAAACTCCCGTGTTTATGAATGTAGGCACCTGTGCGGCTATAAAGGGTGGTATATCCACAATGGACCTTAAAGAAATAGGCTGTCAGGTTGAGCTTTCAAATACATACCATCTGCATGTACGCCCGGGTGATACCATTGTGCGTGATATGGGCGGTCTGCACAAGTTTATGAACTGGGACAGACCCATTCTTACAGATAGTGGTGGCTTTCAGGTGTTTTCTCTTTCATCCCTGAGAAAAATCAAAGAAGAGGGTGTATATTTCAGCTCTCACGTTGACGGTAAAAAGATTTTTATGGGACCCGAAGAGAGTATGCAGATTCAGTCAAACCTTGCATCTACAATTGCAATGGCATTTGACGAATGTGTTGAAAATCCTGCTACATATGAATATGTTAAAAAGTCGGCAGAGCGCACTACAAGATGGCTCCGCCGGTGCGATGCAAAAATGAAAAAACTGAATGCTGACCCTGCTACAATAAACCAAAATCAGTTGCTTTTCGGTATAAATCAGGGTGGTACTTATGAAGATATAAGAATTGAGCATATGAAGGAAATTGCAAAGCTTGATTTACCCGGTTATGCAATAGGTGGTCTTGCGGTAGGTGAAAGTCATGAAGAAATGTACAGAATAATTGATGCAGTTGAACCCTTTATGCCCGATGACAGGCCCCGTTATCTTATGGGTGTGGGTACACCTGTTAACATTCTTGAAGGTGTAAGACGCGGTGTAGACTTTTTTGATTGCGTAATGCCAAGCAGAAATGCCCGCCACGCAAATCTGTTTACAAGCAGGGGAGTTGTAAATCTTAACAACGCAAAATACGAAAGGGACAATTCGCCCATCGATCCCGAATGTGATTGCCCGGCGTGCAGAAACTATACAAGGTCATATATCCGCCATCTGTTTAAGGCGGGGGAGATGCTTGGTATGCGTCTGGCTGTACTGCATAATCTGTATTTCTATAACAAGCTTATGGCAGATATCCGTCTTGCGATAGAAGAAAAGAGATTTGATAAATTCTGCGAAGAAAAAGAACCTTTATTTTTGAGCCGAGTATAAAAAATGGGTGTAATTTTACACCCATTTTTTTATAACATTCTGTAAACGCCAATTACTTTTCCTAAAATAACCGCTTCGGTTGTGATAATTGGTTCCATATAATCGTTTTCAGGCTGAAGACGTATATGTGTTTTTTCGTTGTAAAAGGTTTTGACAGTAGCCTCACCATCTATCATAGCCACTGCAATTTCACCATTTGATACTGAAGGCTGTTTACTTACAATTACATAGTCGCCGTTGAGTATTCCTGCGTTTATCATGCTTTCACCACGTACCTTAAGCATAAATACATCCTTGTTATGTGCAAAATCCATAGGCAGGGGGAAGGTGCGCTGAACATTTTCCTCTGCGAGAATTGGTGTTCCTGCGGCAACATTACCTATAACCGGCACTTCCATAAAGTTGTCAGAGGCTTCTGCCTTCTTTTTTGGGGAAGCTACGGTAACCGAACGGTTTTTGTGTGGGGCAGACTTAAGAATGCCCATGGCCTTCATCCTTGTAATGTAACCGTGCACGGTGGATGGGGAACTAAGACCTACTGCTTCACATATTTCTCTTACCGAGGGGTTGTAGCCCTGTTCCTCGGTGGTTTTTGTAATATAATCAAGTATTTCCTGTTGTTTCGGGGTAAGATTAGCTTTATCTGACATTTAAATCACCTCTGGAGGTATTATATCATAAATAAAAGCATAATGCAAACATTTGTTCGGTAATTTTTAAAAAAAATTAAAAAAGGCATCATTTTTTTGAATTTAATAGTTGTTTTTACTTGCATTTTCCTGTATAATCGTATAGAATATTAAAATTGAGGAGATATGCTATGTTTAAAAACCTCAGATATGATATTAAAGCAATAATGGACAGAGACCCTGCCGCAACAAGTGCCGCACAGGTTTTTTTCCTGTATCCGGGACTATGGGCGGTTATATGGCATCGTCTGGCTCATTTTCTTTACAGGCATAAACGTTACTTTCTTGCACGTTGGGTTTCGCAAACTGTAAGGCAGTTTACGGGAATTGAAATTCACCCCGGCGCAACAATAGGCAGAGGCTTGCTAATTGATCATGGTATGGGTGTTGTCATTGGTGAAACAGCCGAGGTAGGAGATAACGTAACAATTTATCAGGGAGTTACCTTGGGTGGTACCGGTAAGGATACGGGCAAACGTCATCCGACAATTGGTGACAACGTAATCATCGGTGCCGGTGCAAAGGTTCTCGGACCCTTTACCGTTGGAGAAAATTCCAAAATTGCAGCTAATGCAGTGGTTTTAAACGAGGTGCTTCCCGGTTCAACCTGCGTGGGTGTACCTGCAAGAATGGTTAAACGCAACAATGAGAGAATAAGCAGTCTGGACCATATTCATATGCCTGACCCTGTTTCGCAGGAGCTGTGCAGAATGCTTATAAGAATAGAAAAGCTTGAAAAGGAGATTCACAAAAATGAAGCTTTATAATACGCTTACAAGAAGTAAACAGGAATTTGTGCCGGTAAAACCGGGTGAGGTTTCAATGTACTCCTGCGGACCTACCGTTTATAATTTCTTTCATATAGGTAACGCACGCCCTTTTATAGTATTCGATACTCTGCGCAGATATTTTGAATACAAGGGTTATAAGGTTAACTTTGTACAGAATTTTACTGATGTTGACGATAAACTTATAAAACGCGCAGCAGAGGAAGAAATTACAGTGCCCGAGGTTGCTGAAAAGTATATTAAAGAGTATTTTACAGATGCTGAAGGTCTTGGTATTTGCAAAGCAACACACCATCCCAGAGCAACAGAGAACATTGATGCAATTATTGAACTTGTAAAAACCCTGGTTGACAAAGGCTATGCTTATGAAGCAGACGGTGACGTTTATTTTGAAACAAAGCGTTTTGCTGATTACGGTAAACTCAGCCACCAGCCTTTAGATGAGCTTGAAGCAGGTGCAAGAATAGAGGTTGACGAAAGAAAACGTCATCCCATGGACTTTGCACTGTGGAAGAAGAAAAAAGAAGGTGAAATTGCCTGGGACAGCCCCTGGGGGGAAGGCAGACCCGGTTGGCATATTGAATGTTCTGCAATGGCAAACCGCTTCCTTGGTAAAACAATAGATATCCACAGCGGTGGTAAAGACCTTATTTTCCCTCACCACGAAAACGAAATTGCACAGAGTGAGGCGGCAAACGGCGTACCCTTTGCTAACTTCTGGCTGCATAACGGTTATATAAATATAAATAACGAAAAGATGTCCAAATCCAAGGGCAACTTCTTCACAGTAAGAGATATAGCACAAAACTACGAGTATGAGGTTATAAGATTCTTTATGCTTTCTGCTCATTACAGAAGTCCCATTAACTTCAGTGACGAGCTTATGCAGGCTGCAAAAACAGGTCTTAAGCGCCTTTATACCTGCCGCGAAGCACTTGAAGGCTGCGGTGAGGGTGAAGTACCTGCAGAGGTTATTGCATTTAAGGATAAGTTTATTGCAGCTATGGACGACGACCTCAACACCGCTGATGCTATTGCGGCAATGTTTGAGCTTACAAGATTTTTAAACAGCATGTCACCCGAAGACAAAAAGGCTTGTGGTGGCTCCTGTCTTAAAATATTTGACGAGCTTGCAGGTGTTCTGGGAATACTGCAGAACAAGGAAGAAGATGTGCTTGATGCGGAAATTGAAGACCTTATAGCACAAAGACAGCAGGCACGACGTGATAAAGACTTTAAAAAGGCTGACGAAATCCGTGACCTTTTAAAATCAAAGGGTATAATTCTTGAAGATACCCGAGAGGGAGTTAAATGGAAACGCGAGTAGATATAAAAACATATTCACCGCTTGTACTTGCATACATAGGTGATGCGGTTCATGAACTGTATGTAAGAGGAAGACTTGTGGCGGAAGCCAATATGCCGGTAAACCGTCTGCATACGGCTGCAACGGGGTATGTAAGCGCAAATGCACAATTTGAGGCATTTCATATAATTGAGGATGTACTTACAGAGGAAGAAATGGCAGTTTTCAAAAGGGGCAGAAATGCAAAAAGCCAGTCTGTTCCCAAAAATGCCGAGCTTTCCCACTACCGTATAGCAACAGGCTTTGAGGCGTTGCTTGGATATCTGCACATAAGCGGACAAGCCGACAGACTTGAGTTTATTCTCAAAGAAACCTTCGATAAAATGAAGGAACAAAAAGGATTATAATGTGCAGTCTTTATGGCTGACATATAATAAATTTAAAGGTTTTAATACTAATCATATAATAAGAAAGGGCTGAATTTTTATGGAAAATTCCAAAAAGGAAATGCTTGCGAAAGTTGCTAACGAAATTCGCAAAGACATTGTCACAGAAGTACATGCAGCCGGCGCAGGACATCCCGGTGGTTCACTGGGTATTGCTGATATTCTGGCATATCTGTACTTTGAAGAAATGAACATCGATCCCAAGGATCCCAAAAAGGCTGACAGAGACAGATTTGTACTGTCCAAGGGTCATTGTGCACCCGCACTTTACGGCGCACTTGCTGAACGTGGCTACTTCCCCAAGGAAGACCTGCCCCTGTTCAGAAATGCTGACAGCTATCTCGAAGGTCACCCCGATATGAAGAAAATCCCCGGTGTTGATATGTCCAGCGGTTCTCTTGGTCAGGGTATCTCTGCTGCATGCGGTATGGCTATGGCAGCAAAGGTTGACGGCAAGGATTACAGAGTTTACACAGTACTTGGTGACGGCGAACTTCAGGAAGGTCAGGTTTGGGAAGCTGCTATGTTCGCACCCCACTATAAGCTTGACAATTTAACAGCATTTGTTGACTTTAACGGTCTGCAGATTGACGGTGACATAACAAAGGTTATGAACCCCACACCCATTGACGAAAAGTTCAAGGCTTTCGGCTGGAACGTAATTATTATTGATGCACATAACTTTGACGAAATTGAAGCTGCAGTTAATGCTGCTAAGGCAACAAAGGGTCAGCCCACAGTTGTTATTGCAAAGAGTATCAAGGGTAAGGGCGTTTCCTATATGGAAGGACAGGCTGGCTGGCACGGAACAGCACCTAACGACGAGCAGTATGCTCAGGCTATGAAGGAACTTGAGGAGGTTAAATAGAATGAGTGAGAAAAAAGCAACAAGAGAAGCTTACGGTGAAGCTTTAGCAGAGTTTGGTGCAAAATATGACTTTTTAGTACTGGACGCTGACTTATCAAAATCCACAAAAACAGCTACATTTAAGAAAGAATTCCCTGAAAGATTTATAAATATGGGTATCGCAGAAGCTAACATGATGAGCGTTGCTGCAGGTATGGCTGCAAGCGGAAAAACAGTTTTCGCAAGCTCCTTTGCAATGTTTGCTTCAGGCAGAGCTTTTGAACAGATTAGAAACTCTATTGCATATCCCCATCTTAACGTTAAAATCGGCGCAACTCATGCAGGTATTTCTGTAGGTGAAGACGGTGCAACTCACCAGTGCCTCGAAGATATCGGTATCATGAGAACCCTGCCCGGTATGACAATCATTAACCCTGCAGATGCTGTAGAAAGCCGCGCAGCTGTACAGGCAGCTATCGAGCATGACGGTCCTGTTTATATGAGATTTGGTCGTCTGGCAGTTCCCACAATCTTTGATAAGGAAACATATAAGTTTGAAATCGGTAAGGGTATCGTTCTCTCCGAAGGTACAGATGTTTCCATCATCGCTACAGGACTTTTAGTTCCCGAAGCTATCAAAGCTGGCGAAATGCTTAAAGAAAAGGGTATCAGCGCAGAAGTTATCAACATCCACACAATCAAGCCTATCGATGTTGAACTCATCACAAAGACAGCTAAAAAGACAGGTGCAGTTGTTACAGCAGAAGAACACAATATTATTGGCGGTCTCGGCAGTGCTGTTGCAGAAGTGCTTGTTGAAAATGCTCCTGTTCCTATGGAAAGAATAGGTACAAGAGACGTATTCGGTAAGAGCGGTAAGCCCGCACCCCTTCTCAAGAAGTTTGGTCTTACAGCTGAAGATATTGTTGAAAAGGCACTTAGTGTAATAAAGAAAAAGTAGGTTAAAAAGTGAGCGAGATTTTAACACAGTTAAATAAAGAGCAGGCCTCGGCGGTTTCCACCGCTGAAGGCCCGCTTCTCGTTCTTGCCGGAGCGGGAAGCGGAAAAACAAGAGTACTCACATATCGTATTGCATACCTTGTAAACGAAAAGGGTGTAGCACCATGGAGTATTCTTGCAATAACATTTACCAACAAAGCCGCCGCAGAAATGCGTGAGAGGCTTTTTAATCTTATTGGGGAAAGTGCCGAGGATATGTGGATAAGAACATTCCATTCGGCTTGTGTTCGTATACTCCGTAAGGATATTGAACGTATAGGTTATGATAAAAGCTTTGTTATCTATGATTCGGATGACCAGAAAAAGCTTATAAAAGACTGTATGAAGCAGCTTAATATAAGTGATAAAGAGTATAATGTAAACTCGGTTATATCCTATATCAGCAGCGCCAAGGATGAGTATATGTCACCCGCTGAGTATACGGATTTTTACAAAAGCAATTTCCGTATGCTTAAAGTGGGAGAAATATATTCTCTTTACCAGAAGCGTCTTAAAGACTATAATGCGGTAGACTTTGATGACCTTCTTATGTTGACAGTACGTCTGTTTGAAGAATGTCCCGATGTACTTGAGTATTACCGCAGAAAGTTCAAGTACATTCACGTTGATGAGTATCAGGACACAAACAATCTCCAGTACCGTTTAATCCATTTGCTTGCCAAGCAACACAGAAATCTTTGTGTTGTTGGTGACGATGACCAGAGTATTTATAAGTTCCGCGGAGCCAACATACGGAATATACTGGAATTTGAGGCACAGTTTTCCGATGCCAAAACAGTAAAGCTTGAACAAAACTACCGCAGTACCAAAACAATACTCGAGGCGGCAAACGGAGTGATTTCGAAAAATATCGGCAGAAAGGGTAAAACACTCTGGACAGATAACGATAAAGGTGATGATATTACACTTTATACATCGTCCAATGAACGTGACGAAGCAAACTTTATTGCCGAGGAAATATACAGACTTCATCATAGCGAAGGCGTTAAGTTTTCGGACATAGCCGTTTTGTACAGAATGAATGCACAGGCGCGTATGATAGAAGAAAGTCTTATGCGTACAGCCGTGCCCTACAAAATCATGGCAGGTCACAGATTTTATGACCGTAAGGAAATAAGAGATACTATTGCATATCTTAAGGTGTTAAATAACCCCGCTGATAACGTAAGCCTTGTAAGAATTATCAACGAGCCAAAACGAAAAATCGGTGCAACATCTGTCGAAAAAATAACTCAGCTTGCCGATGAAGCGGGAGAGAGCATTTTTTCATACATAAGCAATCCCAAAAACTTTGATAATCTCGGTAGTGCAAGAGTAGCGGTAACAGAGTTTGCTAAAATGATGAACGGACTTCGTGAAAAAGCGGCTACAATGAAGGCGTCTGAATTTATTAGTCTTGTTCTTCAGCAGTCGGGTTATCTTGCACAGTTTACTGCAGATATGTCAAACCCAGAGAATGCATCAAGAATAGAAAATATCAAGGAACTTATTTCGGGTGCCATTATCTTTGAACAGGAAAACGAGGGTGCGGTGCTTGGTGATTTTCTTGATAATGTTTCACTTGTGTCTGATATTGATAAGTACGATGAAGAGGTTGATGCATCGGTTCTTATGACACTGCACACAGCAAAAGGACTTGAATTCCCTGTTGTTTTCCTTTGCGGAATGGAGGAAGGTATATTCCCATCAATGCGTTCAATGGAAAGCAACGACGAAATAGAGGAGGAGAGAAGACTTTGCTATGTAGGTATAACAAGAGCAAGGAAAAAGCTTTATCTTACCAATGCAAAGCAGCGAACCTTCCAGGGCTCAACTATGTATGCAAAGCTTTCGCGTTTTGCAAGGGAAATACCCGGTCATCTTATTGATGAACAGGAAAGCAAGAACATTTATAAGGCAAGTGCAAGCGATTTCTCAGACAATTACACGCAGAAAAAACCTGTTGAGTTTAAATCAGCATTCACAAGTTCTACAGCTTCTGCACCAAAGGCTTCAAACTGTGACCTTCGTCCCGGTGACAGAGTTTCTCATAAGAAGTTCGGTCAGGGCACAGTTATATCTGCTGTACCTGTAGGAAATGACACAAAGCTTGAAATCGCCTTTGACAGTGTAGGTACAAAAACAATGCTTGCGGTATATGCAAATCTTACCAAACTGTCATAAAAATAAGAAAACCGAAGAAAAATTAAGAAAAGCAGAGATAAATAGGGCGTAATCCCAAAAAACGGGTATAAACAAAACTTGATAAAGATACAATAAATTAGTAATATAATACTTGTTAGCACTCGCAGGTGTTGAGTGCTAACAAAGTCAAAAACAGGAGGTAAAAATTATGACAATCAAACCTTTAGGTGACAGAGTAGTTATCAAAATGCTTGAAAGCGAAGAAACAACCAAAAGCGGTATCGTGCTTCCCGGCGCGGCTAAAGAAAAACCGCAGATGGCTGAAATAGTTGCAGTAGGTCCCGGCGGCGTTGTTGACGGTAAGGAAATCGTTATGGAAGTAGCTGTTGGTGATAAGGTAATAATGAGCAAATATGCCGGCACAGAAGTAAAGCTTGACGGTCAGGAATTCATTATTTTAAGACAGGGCGACATTCTCGCCAAGGTTCAGTAATTTAATTAAAAGGAGAAATAGAAATGGCTAAAGACATTTTATTTGGCGAAGACGCCAGAAAAGCTCTTGAAGCAGGTATTAACAAGCTTGCTGATACAGTTAAGGTTACACTTGGCCCCAAGGGCAGAAACGTTGTTTTAGACAAAAAATTCGGTGCACCCCTCATCACAAATGATGGTGTTACCATTGCAAAAGAAATTGAACTGGAAGATCCCTTTGAAAATATGGGTGCTCAGCTTGTAAAGGAAGTTGCTACAAAGACAAACGATGTAGCAGGTGATGGTACAACAACCGCTACACTTCTTGCACAGGCACTTGTTCGCGAAGGTCTTAAGAACATCGCTGCAGGCGCAAACCCCATGGTACTCCGCAAGGGTATTCAGAAGGCTGTTGACACAGCTACAGCTTACGTAATCGGCGCTAGCAAAAAGGTTAACGGCAAGGACGATATAGCACGTGTTGCTGCTATCTCTTCCGCTGACGAATCTGTTGGTGAACTTATTGCTGATGCTATGGAAAAGGTAAGCGGAGACGGTGTTATCACAGTTGAAGATTCCAAGACAGCTGAAACATACAGTGAAGTTGTTGAAGGTATGCAGTTTGACCGTGGATACATCACACCCTACATGGTTACAGATACAGAAAAGATGGAAGCAGTTTTAGATGATGCTCTCATCCTTATTACAGATAAGAAAATTTCCAACATTCAGGATATTCTGCCCCTTCTCGAACAGATTGTTCAGCAGGGCAAAAAGCTTCTCATCATTGCTGAAGACCTTGAAGGCGAAGCACTTTCCACACTTATTGTTAACAAACTCCGTGGTACATTTACCTGCGTAGCAGTTAAGGCTCCCGGCTTTGGTGACAGAAGAAAGGCTATGCTTCAGGATATTGCTATCCTCACAGGCGGTCAGGTTATTTCTGAAGAACTGGGTCTGGATATTAAAGAAACAACTCTTGACCAGCTTGGTCGCGCAAGACAGGTTAAGGTTCAGAAGGAAAATACAATCATTGTTGACGGTGCAGGCGACCAGCAGGAAATCGCAGACAGAGTTGCTCAACTTAAAATACAGATTGAAGAAACAAATTCTGAATTTGACCGTGAAAAGCTTCAGGAAAGACTTGCTAAAATGGCAGGCGGCGTAGCAGTAATTAAGGTTGGTGCAGCTACAGAAACAGAAATGAAGGAAAAGAAACTCCGTGTTGAAGATGCTCTCGCTGCTACACGTGCAGCAGTTGAAGAAGGTATCATCCCCGGTGGTGGTACAGCATTTGTAAACGCAATTGACGATGTTGCAAAGCTTGTTGAATCTCTCGAAGGTGACGAAAAGACAGGCGCATCCATCGTTCTTAAAGCTCTTGAAGAACCTGTAAGACAGATTGCATTCAACGCAGGTATCGAAGGTTCTGTAATCGCTGAAAAGATTAAGAACAGCGAAAAGGGTATCGGCTACAATGCATACAAGGGCGAATATGTTGATATGGTTAAGGAAGGTATCGTAGATCCTACTAAGGTTGCTCGTTCTGCTCTGCAGAATGCTGCAAGTGTAGCGGCTATGGTTCTCACAACAGAAAGCCTTGTTGCAGATAAGCCTGAAAAAGAAGCTCCCGCAGCAGCTCCCATGGGCGGCGGAATGGGCGGAATGTATTAATAAATAATATTAAAACCTCCTGCCGGAATATCCGGTAGGAGGTTTTTTTGTGTTTTGCTTAAAAGGTAGAGGATTAACTATTCTGATTTGCTTTTTTCTCTGTAAGTTCTATTGCAAGATTGTTGAAATTCACTTGTGATTCGAGGGCGTTCATAAGTTTAACCATTTTTTCATCGCCATCCTGTGCCGCTAATTTCGACCATTCAAAGGCTTTCTCGTAATACCCGGCAAATATTTTAAAGGAATCGTTGCCCTTACCATGGTATTTTTTATGCATTTCGGCAATGCGTACATAATCATCTGTAATACTTTTTGCAGCTGCGGGGACAGGAATACATTCGTATGACTTTTCCCATTCTTTAATGGCTTTGAGTAACTGTTCTATGTATCTGTCACCCTGTAGCTCATTTGCTTTTTGTTCGAGCGCCGTTGCTCTGTCAAAGTGGTACAAGCATTTTACTACCGGAGAATTATCAAATTTTTTCTGAAAGTCTGTGCCTATAACCTCATCAATACATTTAACCTTTTCTATCCATTTTTTTGC
>JAZNUH010000008.1:0-5783 GCA_045592225.1 Clostridia bacterium
GCGAAAATGTCCTACTACCCGGACATTCTGCTTATGAAGTACACGGCAAAGGAGGCATAGTATGGCAGTTGTTGAATTTGCAAAGATAAGCCAGAAGGCTCAGCTTAAGGAAATGTGGAAATACTGTTTTTATGACAGTGATGAATATATAGACTGGGTTTTTGATACGCAGTTTAAGCCCGAAAATACCCTTGTGGTTTGCGAGGGTGACCGTGTTGCGGCAAATCTGCAGTTTTTCCCGCGTGAAATAGCGGTAGGCGGTAAAAGACTTACGGCTATGTACGTTGGCGGCGTAACCACCCGACCCGAGTGCAGAGGCAAAGGCTATGTGAATATGCTGATGACACGCGTGCTGGAAGTACTGTACGAAAGAAATGTGGCGATAGCCTTGCTTGTGCCGTTCAAGTTTGAGTTTTACAGGAAATACGGATTTGAGGCAACACACTATCTTTCGGATTTCGAAGGTGAGATGGAGGCTATTAAAAAGCATATTGTACCATGCAGAGAGATTTATCCATACAAAGAGGCGCCGATAGATGCTTATGAGGCATTTGTGCGCGATAAGGGAAGCCGCACGGTGAGAGACGAAAAACTGTTCTCGGATATAAACCGCGAGGTGAACATAAGCGGAGGACAGTTTTATGTGCTGGACGATGGCGGATATATAATTTACGCCATTGAAAATGGTGTGTTCAACGTTTATGAGCTTGCCTATACAGGCAGGTCGCAGCTTGCTCAGCTTTTGGGCTTTATTTATTCCCATGCATCGCAGGCAGAAAGGTTTTGGATAAGAGGTGCATCTGACGGCTTTTTGCGTGGTGTACTGTGTGAGAAAAATATTACCGAAACACGTTATCCGCATCTTATGACAAGGATTATAAATGCGAAAATGGTTCTGGAAACTCTGTCCCAAAGGCTTGCGCCGGGCGAAGAAATTGCTCTTGACATAAAGGATGGCATATTGGAGCAGAACAATCAGGCTTTCGACATAACACCATTTGGTGTTGAAAAAGCTGAAGGTGGCATATCGGTTGACATAAAAACACTTTCTCAGCTTGTGCACGGCACAATATCTGCGCGTGAGGCAGAGTTTATGGGACTTATAAATACAAGTGACAAGCTTGACAGCTTGTTTGTAAAAAAAGAAAATTATATTAATATGTTAGGATGGGTGTAAAATGTTATTAGTTTATTTAGCAGACGGATTTGAAGAGGTAGAAGCGCTTACGGTTGTTGATGTTATGCGCCGCGCAGAAATTGAAACAAAAACAGTTGGTATAACCGGTAAAAAGGTTACAGGTACACACGGAATACCTGTTGATGCCGACATTACTCTCGCTGATGTTAACTGGGACGAGGTTACTGCAATGGTATTTCCCGGCGGTATGCCCGGCACAAAAAATCTTGACGAGTGTGAGGTTATTAAAGAAAAGGCAGTAGAATTTGCAAAGGCAGGTAAGCCTGTGTTTGCAATTTGTGCCGCACCTATGATACTTGGCAAGCTTGGAATTTTAAAGGGCAAGGAAGCAATTTGCTATCCTTCGTTTGAAACATACCTTGAAGGTGCAAAAATATCTGACAAAAATGTTTGCCGCGATGGTAATATTATAACAGGTGAGGGTCCCGGTGCAGCAGCTGATTTTGCCTTTGAAATAGTTTCATATTTAAAGGACGAAAAGACAGCGGCACAGCTTAAAGTTGATATGAGATATGAAAGATGAGATAAGAAAAAGAATATTATCTCAACGGAAGGCGCTTTGTGCAGATGAAATAAAAACTATTTCGGAAAAAATCTGTACAAAGGTTATGAGTCTGCCGGAATATAAAAAAGCAAAAAGTATAATGGTATATATGTCCTGCAGAGGAGAGGTTGCAACCGACCTTATAATCGAGGATGCAAAGAGGTGCGGCAAGCGGATTTATGCCCCTGTAACGGTATCTGCCACGCAAATGGTGGCGGCGGAATATACAGGAGAGCTTAAAAAGGGCAGATTCGGGATAAGCGAACCTACGGGAGAAGAAATTGACCCCGACAAGCTGGACTTTATAATTGTACCCGGAGTTGCCTTTGATAAAAATGGTAACCGCATTGGCTACGGTGCAGGCTACTATGACAGATTTTTAATGAACACAGGCGCTTACACCGTTGGTCTTGCATACAACTTTCAGATTATAGACAACATCTTTGCAGAGCAAACCGATGTAAAATTACAGGCGGTAATATCGGAGTGAAACGAATGAAAAAAACAATCTCGCTGATTATTGTTTTAATATTGCTTGTTTGTGCCGTATTTACGGTTTCAGACTTTTTGGGCACAGGCGGAGAGGATATAAAGGTTTATATCCCGAGTGGAAGCGGTACGTCATCAATTGCTGAAATACTCGGTAATAAGGGCGTGGTTAGATTTCCTGTGCTCTTTAAACTGTATATAAGAAATCACGCTGCCGAGCTTAAAGCGGGTATGCATGACATGAATTTGTCAATGGGCTATGCCGATGCTCTTGCCGAGCTTAAAAGAAATGTGCCCGACACAGACCTTATAAATGTGCTTATCCCGGAAGGATATGAACTGCGTGAGATAGCACAGACTCTTGAGAAAAACGGAATTGTTTCACAGGACGAGTTTTATGATGCCGTTCAAAACTATAACTTTGACTATGACTTCTTAAGTGATGCTGATAAAAGCAGTGTAAGGCTTGAGGGATATTTGTTCCCCGCAACATACGAATTTAAACGGGGGACAGATGCGGTTACAGTTATAAAAACCATGCTTGATGCCTTTGACAGGATATTCACCGAAGATTATGAAAAGCGGGCAAAAGAGCTTGATATGACTATACACGAGGTTATAACACTTGCGTCCATAATAGAGCGTGAGGCGGCAAAGGGCAGCGAAAGAGCAACTGTTTCATCTGTTTTCCATAACAGACTGAATATAGGCATGAGTCTGCAGTCATGCGCAAGTGTGCAGTACATTCTGAAAGAAAGAAAGCCTGTACTTTCTGTAGCCGATACAAAGATTGATTCGCCGTATAACACTTACCAGAATCCCGGACTTCCGCCCGGCCCTATTGCATCACCGGGAGAGGAATGTATAAAGGCGGCACTTTATCCGGATGATACCGACTACCTGTTCTTTGTTGCAGACGGTACAGGCGGACACACATTTTCAAAAACCTTTGAGGAACATCAAGCAGCACAGGGGAACTGATTATGAACATAAATTATCCGTATATAACTGAATATATAAGAGGGTTATTACCCGAGAGAAAAGGTCAGCTTGCCGCAATGGAGATTGAAGCGGCGGCAGAAGAAAGCTATGTACCTATTGCCGAGCCTGAAACAGCACAGTTTCTGCGTGTACTTATAAGCATTACAGGAGCAAAAAAAATACTTGAAATCGGAACAGGTATGGCTTATTCGGCAATTGTAATGGCAGGCTGCCGTGATGATA
This sequence comes from Clostridia bacterium, assembly GCA_045592225.1. Taxonomy (GTDB): domain Bacteria; phylum Bacillota; class Clostridia; order UMGS1883; family UMGS1540; genus JAZNUH01. Next base: position 3,456 of record JAZNUH010000008.1, read on the forward strand.
TAGAGATAACTACCATTGAGAGATATGACAAGGTGGCGGCACGTGCCCGTGTTAATGTACAAAATGCAGGACTTGCAGATAGAATTACTATTTTGGAAGGTGATGCGGCAGACATTCTGCCAACCCTTACAGGTGAATATGATATGGTATTTCTTGATGCAGCAAAGGGACAGTACCTGGCTTTTTTGCCTGTGCTTAAATCACTTTTGAAAAAGGGCGGATTGCTTGTGTCCGATAATGTTTTATACAAAGGAATGACAGCCTCAAGAGAACTTTTGATACGCAGAAAAATTACTATTGTAAAAAGATTGCGCATGTTTTTAAAAGCACTTTACGAGGACGAGAGTTTAGAAACAAGTGTGCTCCCGCTTGGAGACGGAGTGGCACTATCCTACATAAAAGGAGACAGATGATGAAAAAAGTAGAGCTTCTGGCGCCGGCAGGCAGCCTTGCAAAACTTAAAATAGCAATTACTTACGGTGCAGATGCAGTTTATATCGGTGGTGAGGAATTTTCACTCCGTGCGGCGGCAGAGAACTTCAGCTATGATGAAATGGCAGAGGGAATTGCCTTTGCACATGAGCGTGGCAAAAAGGTATATGTAGCTCTTAATATAGTGCCGCGTTCAGCAGATCTTTGCAAAATTGCCGACTATGCGAAAAAGCTTTATAATCTTGGAGCAGATGCGGTTATAGTATCCGATCTTGGCACCTTTGATATTATAAGAGAAGCGGCACCCGATTTGGATATTCACATAAGCACACAGGCAAATACAGTAAATTACCAGACAGCAAAGGTATGGCACAAAATGGGCGCGACACGCATTGTTCTTGCACGTGAGCTTACCTTTGAAGAAATTGCGGAAATCCGTCGTGAACTGCCCGAAGAATGTGAAATCGAGGCATTTGTTCACGGTGCAATGTGTATTTCATACTCGGGCAGATGCCTTATGAGTAACTATCTTACAAGCCGTGAAGGTAACAGGGGAGAGTGTGCACAGCCCTGCAGATGGAAGTATTATCTTGTGGAAGAAAAGCGCCCCGGTCAGTTTATGCCCATAGAAGAAAACCAGAAGGGTACATTCATTTTTAATTCCAAGGATATGTGTATGATTGAGCATATTCCACGTATTATTGAAAGCGGAATAACAAGCCTTAAAATAGAAGGCAGAGTAAAAAGTGAATACTATGTTGCAACTGTTGTAAAAGCATACAGAGAAGCAATAGATGCATATTATGAGGGAAAACCATTTGATAAGCGCTGGATAGAAGAGGTGTGCAAGGTAAGTCACAGAGAATATTCCGAGGGCTTTTACTTTGGTAAACCTGAGCAGATTTATACCTACGGCTCTTATGTGCGTGAGTATGACATTGTAGGCATGGTTTTGGACTACAAGGACGGAATTGCAACTATTGAGCAGAGGAACAGGTTTTATAAAGGTGAAACAGTGGAATTTTTGCCTCCGGAAGGAGAATACTTCAGCCACGAGGTAACATATATGGAAAATGCGGAGGGGGAAGAAATAGAGGTTGCTCCGCATCCGCAGATGATTATAAAAATGCCGGTTGACAAACCAGTCAGCCGTGATACCATAATGAGAAAGAAAGTCGGGGATAAAAAATGATAAAAAAAGGCAGAGTGGTAGTCAAGGTAGGAACATCAACGGTTGCCCATGATAACGGAAAAATAAATCTTCGCAGAATTGAAAAACTTGCGAGAGTTATAAGTGAAATAAAAAACAGCGGCAGTGAAATTGTACTTGTTTCGTCAGGTGCGGTGGGTATAGGCAGAGACCGTATAGGTATAGCAGAACGCCCTAAAACCACAAGAGAAAAGCAGGCGGCAGCTGCTGTAGGACAGTGCGAGCTTATGAATATTTACAGCAAGTTTTTTGCAGAATACGGTTACAATGTTGCACAGATTTTGCTGACAAAGGATGTGCTTGACAAGGACCACAGAGAACAAAATGCAATCAATACTTTTAATACATTGCTTGATTTTGGTGTTGTGCCTATTGTAAATGAAAATGACCCTATTTCAGCTGAAGAAATAGAATTCGGTGATAATGATACCCTGTCTGCGGTGGTTGCAGTTTTAACAAGGGCAGACCTTCTTATTCTGCTTACCGATATTGACGGACTTTACAACAGTGACCCGAGAGAAAACCCTGATGCAAAGCTTATCAGTAGAGTGGATAAAATAGATGACAGTGTTTTTGCAATGGCGGGTAACAAGGAGAGAAAAATGGGTACCGGCGGTATGACAACAAAAATCCGTGCGGCGCAGATTGCAACAGAAAAAGGGATTGATATGATTGTTGCAAACGGA
>JAZNUH010000009.1:0-7326 GCA_045592225.1 Clostridia bacterium
TCATTGCATTGGTCTCCTTCCATGGCATAAATACCACCCCCTTCGATGGTATTATATCATAAGGACTTACCGATGTGCTGACACAAACACTTACCGATGTCCTGACACATTCGACTTACCGATGTGCTGAAACCGGACAAAACCTACGGGTTTCCTTTTTTTAATTGACAATTGACAATTGAAAATTGAAAATTACGGCAGGAGCAAGCCCCTGCCCTACAATTAAACTGTGCGAAGCACAATATCACTCGGCGTTGCCGAATATAACTGCGAAGCAATATAACTTGCCGTAGGCAAATATAACTGAAAAAAGAAAAGCCGCACCTTGTGCGACTTTATGCATTATTCTGTTTAGCGGTGTTAATAGATGATATTAGAATTCGTTTGACCTCGGTACAATTATCAAGCAAAGACTTGTCGTTATAATAGCCACTTTCTAAAAGCAGCTCGATCCAATATTCGCTTTCCGAACACTCTTTTAATGCAATTTGCAGTTTTGCCACAAAATCTGATTTGCCGTGAGCATAGAAGGCTTCTCTGATATTTGCACCAATGCTCGTTCCGGAACGCAAAAACTGATTGATCAAGGCACTTTCACATTTTGCGTTTCTTAATTCTTTGCATACTTTTATGACTTCAAGTGCCAAGGCTTTCGATTTTATCATCAAAGGACTTTCTTTCATCACTTTCACCTCTTAAACTTATTATACTTCCAAAAGGTCAAAATTGCAAGGCATGGACTTGCAGAATACTTTTTCACTATTCACTATTACTTATTACTTCCAAAAAAATTCCTTTGCAGAGATTAGTGAAGAGTGAAGAGTGAAAAGTGAAAAGGTAAAAAAATATCCTCGGAATACTCCGAGGAATTTTTTTGGTTGCGGGAGGCGGATTTGAACCACCGACCTCCGGGTTATGAGCCCGACGAGCTACCAGACTGCTCTATCCCGCGATATCTCTAATGCTTGATTATTATAACACAGAAAAAGAAGTTTGTAAAGTCCTTTTTTATAATTTTATGCAAATTAGTTAAATTTATGCGTGGAATGGTGTTTTTTTGGAATGAAAAAGAGTTCATTGTAATTCATGGCACACATATAGTATGATATAAACTGTAATTATAAAATAATAGTTTGTATATTAACGTTGAAATTACATATAAATAATGTGTGATTTTTTTATTATATACCGAATTTTGATATTTTCAAATAAAAAAAAGCTTGATTTTTAATTTGAAATATGATATTCTGTTTGAACACAATAAAGAAAGAGGCGGATTTTATGGATTACAAAGAGTTAAAAAGTATATATTACGGAAGTAACGAAGCTTATGTTCAGGAATATCTTAATAGATTCAACTCGGAAGAAACCGTGAAGCTTAATTTTTATATAGGGGAAAATCAGGCTTTTTTTATGGAAAATGCGAAGGTTTTAAAATTTGCATACAACATTGCAAGACTTGACAAAGAAATAGGTGACTTATGTAAGGAGCTTCCGGGTGTTGCGCTAAGGCAGTATTCAAAAAAATGTTTGATTGATGAAATAGTTATTACAAATAAGATTGAGGGTGTGCACAGTAGCCGAAAGGAAATCGGCGATGCACTGGCTGTATTGGAAGCACAATCAAAAAGCAAGGGAAAGCACCAGCGTTTTGTAAGCCTTGTTAATAAATATTTGAAACTGATAAAAAAAGAAGATATCTCTATGAAAAATTGCAGGGATATCAGAGATATTTATGACGAAATATTCCTGGAAGAAATAATACACGAAGATCCGGGCAATGTTCCTGACGGTGAATTATTTCGCAAAGGTGTGGTTACGGTACACAGCGCAACAGACAAGGTAATTCACACAGGGATAACTCCTGAAAGTGAGATAATTAAATGTATGACACAAGCTCTGGAGATATTAAACGATGATTCTGTTGAGGGCTTGTTCAGGGTTTGTATTTTCCATTATCTGATAGAATATATTCATCCGTTTTATGACGGTAACGGAAGGCTTGGCAGGTTTATACTCAGCTATGGTATATCAAATACACTTACACCCTTGATAGCATTTAGAATTTCCGAAACAATAAAAGAAAACATAAATTCATATTACAAGGCATTTGGTACGTGTAATGATCAACGGAATTTAGGTGATTTAACGCCGTTTCTTCTGATGCTGTTGAAAATGATTAGCCTGGCAATGATAGAACTGAAAAAATCCCTGTACGAAAAATTTATCACCTGGAGAAAGTATGAAGAAGCTATTGAAAAAATGTATGATAACTTCGAGATTATGAAATTGAGCAGTCTTTTAATCCAGGCAGGATTATTCAGCGAAGAGGGCATTACAATGATGGAATTACAGCATAATATGCAAGCCAGTCAATATATAATAAAAAAACTGATGGGGGAATTACCTGAAGGTATGCTTGTAATTAAAGTAAAAAATAAGTTTAAGTTTTACTCTGCAAACCTGAACCGGTTAAATACTCTTATTCTGTCAGAAAGTATGGGAGAAATTTTGAAGGGGAATTAAAGAGTTCATTGTAATTCATGGGGGATGTATAGTATAATGTATAATGTGGAAAACAAGGAAGAATCGGAGATGTGAAAATTGCACAGATTGTTTGACGGCGAGAAAAGGCTATAAACGAAACAAATAAAAGTGCGTAAATACTAAAAAAACGGAAAGGAAACCTTTAGGGGTTTCCTTTTTTGATGGGGAAAGGAGGGAGGAATATGGAGGAGCTTGCGGGGATGTGCAGGGATTTACTGCGCAAAAAGCTTGAGGAGCTTGGCAGGGATGATGAGCAGCTTGCAAAGGTCAAGCTCGGGGAAATTCTTTCGGTGATGGACAATCTCACCGAGGAGGAGGGCGGTGAAAACCAGCTTAACATAAATATTAAGGTAATTTAGGAAGGAGAGAGGTATGAGCAAAATATCAGAACTTTTAAACAGGGCGATAGAAAGCTTTTACAAGACAATGGACACACTGCAGGGGCATATTGCTGACAGAGGCAACCCCCACGGTATAACAAAGGAGCAGGTGGGACTGAGTAATGTATCAAACATTAAGGCGGCAAGCTCTGCCGAGTTTAATGCACATAAAAGTGCATCGGTGCTTGCCCACCCCGACGGCAGTGTGACAGGGGCAAAGCTTGCAAATGGTGCGGTGACGGCGGCAAAGCTTGGTGACGGTGCGGTAACACCTGAAAAAATATACGGTGCTGTACCGGTTGCAAAGGGTGGCACAGGGGCAGCAACACCCGAGGCGGCAAGAGAGGCACTGGGTGCCATGAGCGTGAACGCGGGAAATGAAATTTTAAACAACACCCAAAAAATAAAATCGGCGGATGGCGGCTTTTCGGGGGGAGGCAGTTCCTTTGCAGGAAAAGGCGGTGCAGTGGGAAAGGAAGCCATTGCAGGAGAAGGCTTTGCCGGTGGTTACAGGGCAGAAACCATTGGAAACGGCGGAACAGTTGATGCAATTCAGCTTGGCACAGGCACAAACTGGGAGGAAAAAACCCTTAAGGTGTATGACTTTAAGCTGATGGATGCCGAAGGCAACATCCCGCATGAAAGGCTTGAAAAGGGTTGCGGAATAAAGAGATACGGTGTCCGTTTTGGCGGTAGTGCAAACTCGGGCAGTACGGTTAAAAGGCTTTACAATGCAAAGGGGCTTACCTCAACGCCCGGCACAAATTATGAACAGGGATACAGTGATTTTGACAGCATTTATCCCTGGGGCGGGAGAAGGCGTTGCTGCGGTTATTTTGACCAAGGGGGAACCTTTATTGTAAACGCTTACGAGGGTGAACCGGGCTACACCACTAACGGCTCAAATGGTGAGGTCTGGGTTGAAACACCTTTGTTTTTTTACAGTCACAGCTACGGTGATGACGGAAGTGAGGAGATTTGCATATCACCCTATCCTGTCAGCGGATATCTGCCTTCACCTGCCCATATAAAAGCAGACGGTACCTTAAGGCAGAAGGTATATACCGCCGCATACCCTATGGGAATTGTAGACGAAATGCCCACTTCACGAAGCGGCGTTGTCCCTGCAAATCCACTGTCGCTGAACGATGCCATGAATTATGCAAAAAAATTGGGTGAGGGACACAGAACAACAAGCATTGCCGAGCATTATATGAAATGCTTGCTTATGTGGGTTGAGTTTGCAACACGTGACATCCAGCTGTATATGATGGGCTGTACTGCACTGGTAAGTGGCGCTCAGACCGTAACCGTGGGGCAGACGGACAGCAACAGCTTTATAATCTCAAACAAAAACGCCTCTAAGTTTGTGGGTGATGTTATGGTCAGCATAGGAACGAAGCAACAGAGTACGGACATTATAAAGAACAGGCAGGTTATAGGAATATACACCTATGACAGCGAAAATATGGAAATATGCCTTGACGGTGCCCCTTTTACCACCACAGCGGGTAACTATGTGTCGTTTATGCCATGGATTACAGGAACCTGCGACGAGGTTATGGGTTCATCCGGCTCGTATATATCAAACACCTCGGGCAAGTACACGTGTATGTACCGCGGAGAAGAAAGCCCGTTCGGCAATCAGCTGGAGGTAATATCCGATGTACTTGTGGTAAAGGAGGGAAGCGGCACAACCGATGACCCTTATGTATATGTACCCCACTACCTGCCTGATACAAATAAATACACAGGTGATATAAATGAGGCGTATATAAGGCTGAACTACAACTGCGCCAACAAGACGGGGATGATATCCAGGCTTGGTTATGACAGCCGTTACCCGTTTGTAAGGATACCGACAGAACTGGGCGCCAGCAGCTCAAGCGGGTACAGTGACCGTTATTTATCTCCCGCATACCCGACCAACGCTATATCGGTTAACGGAACACTCGGCGACGGTGACTATGCGGGCATTTCATATGTTTTCGGTGGACACAGAACCAGTTCTACATCATTCAGAGGTGGCGCACGTCTTTCTTTTAACCAGAGAATATAGGAGGAAATAATGAGAGTATTAAGTGAAAAGAAGCCCGAAAGGGAGTACAGCATTACAAAATGCGGTGACAAAGCCGAGCTTGTTTTTTACACCGATATAAGTGCGGATGAGGAGGGCTACTCCTACACCGAGGCGCGCATTTGCGTGCCCTACCGCGAAAATCTTGCAGAGAGTGTTGAAAAAAACATTTCTGCGTGGAGAGAAATGGCACAGCAGCCACAGGCCAAGCCGCTCACCCCGGGAGAGGAAATACAAAGGCTCAAAGCCGAAAATGCGCTGATGGGCGAGGCACTTACACAGCTGATACTGGAGGTGATGTGACGTGGCAAAATTTTTGGCGGACAGAATAAAAAGGGGACTGCTTACACTTGATGCAGTTCCCCAAAAGCTCAAAGCCGAGGTGGAGAGCATACTGAAGGAGGGTTCGGTATGACAGTTAAAAACGGTATTTGTGCCGCCTTTGGTGTTATAGGCGGTGCAATATCCGCCCTTCTGGGCGGGTGGAGTGAGGATTTGACCACCCTTATAATTCTGATGAGCATTGACTTTATTATGGGTCTTATTGTGGCGGGGGTATTTAAAAAAAGCAGCAAGACCGCCGACGGTGCTCTTGACAGCAGGGCAGGGTTTTTAGGACTTTGCAAAAAGTGTGTAATGCTTTTATTTGTGCTTATTGCACACAGGCTGGATATGGCAATAGGAGTGGATTATATACGCACGGTGACAATTATAGGCTTTATTGTAAACGAGCTTATATCTGTTACCGAAAATGCAGGAGTTATGGGAATTCCCCTGCCTGCGGCGGTTAAAAACGCCATTGAGCTTTTAAGAAAAAAGGGGGAGGCATAAATGGAATTTGTACAAAAGCTTATTAAAAACAACAGACCCGGCACACCCCTTATTCCAAAGGGTGTGGTGATACACGAAACGGGGAATATAAACGGTGCCGATGCAGAGGCGCACTATAAATACTGGAACAGCAGTCCCGCGGCAAAATCAAGCGCCCACATTGTGCTTGATGACAGGCAGATTATTCAGCTTATCCCTTACACCGAAAGGGCGTGGCACGCGGGCAAAACGGCAAACTCACGGTTTATAGGTATTGAAATTTGCAGGTGCGTGCCCTTTGACAAGGCCAGATTTGAAAAGGAGTGGGAGGCGGCGGTAGGCTTTACCGCGGCAATTTTCAAGGATGTTTTGGGCGAGGATGAGGTAACGGCGGACAACCTTTTATCCCACAGCGAGGTGTCAAAGCGGTGGAGAGAAACAGACCACACCGACCCTGACTGGTATTTTGCACAGGGGGGCAAGAGTATGGAGGATTTCCGCCGCGAGGTGGCAGAGCGCATAAAGGCGCGCACAAGCTATGACCAAACGGTGAACAATATGATAAATGACCGTGTAACCGTAGCCGAGAATGCCGTCTACTGGGAGCGTGTGCTCGCAGGCAGCGAGGTGGCAGACCCCGTATACCTCCGCGCAATTTTGGACAGATACCACGGGAGGGTGACAAATGGAGGTTGTTAGTCTTATAGTGGGCGCGCTGCTCATTACCGCAGGCTTTCTGGCGGGTGCCTATGTCTATGGCGGCGAGGATGACAGGGAGGAGTACAGGGACGCCTACAAAAAGGAATATGCAAAACAAAACGGGCTGTATCAGCCCAGAAGGAGATGAAAATGACGTTACGCAAAATTCTTGACGACATTGCCCTGCGTATGCCTCACCCCTTTTCAGAGGATGAGGTTGTGGGCTTTTTAAACAAGGTGTTACTTGACATATCAAGGTGCTGTGCCCGTATTGATGCAAGGGAATTTAAAACGGTGCAGGGCATGGAGCTTTACCCCCTGCCCGATTTTATCCGTCCCGAGGGCATAAAAAGTGTTACGGTAAATGATGTTGCCTACCGCCCCGCCCTTATAGAGGAGGGGGAGAGCGAGCGGCAGTATTACTTCCCTGTATCGGGGTATATGGCGCTTTTACCTCCGCCCCGAAAAACAGGACAGATTATACGAATTGTATATGAGGACACGGCAACCCTGCTTACCAAAGGCGAGGTGGCAGAGCTTAACCCCACTTTTACAGAAGAGCAGGTGGTGGCGGAGTTTGAAGGGCAGGTGCCCTCCATTCCCGACTATTACACCGAGCTTTTAGAGCTTGGGGTGTTTGTGATAATTGCGGGTGCTACCGAGGATATTGACCTTGCAAACAACTACACAAAGCTTTACAACGCAAAAAAGAGCGAGGCGGCGTATGCAAAATATATGATGCGCGGCAAGTATCCCGTAACAAAGGAGAGATGATATGCAGATATATTTACCCCGCAATGTGGCGGCGCGGAT
>JAZNUH010000010.1:0-18423 GCA_045592225.1 Clostridia bacterium
GTTGTTACTGCTGCATATGCTGAAGTAGACGGAATACGTCGCCTGAAGGCTGTTTCTATAAATTCAACTGTTTATAGTGGCTCAACAAGTGGTGCAGCGCTTGTTAAAACAGACGAACTTACTATCCCTGCAGAAGCAACAATTATCAAAACATTTGTATTATCAAACGGTACAGACGGCGCTGCTCCTGTTGGTGAAAGTAAAACAATTTCACTTACTCAAGCTATAGCTGCAGAATAGTCAGATACATTAAGATTAGTTATTAGCGAAAGGAGTAATTTATGAAAAAAATATTATCCATTGTGCTGGCATTAACACTTATTCTCGGAATGTGTGTTTCAGTAGCGGCTGAGGATACATCAAAGTATGACGATTTTACAACAATTGCAAACGGTAACTTCCCCGGAAATACAAATGGTTGGGTACAGAACGGTGAAGGTACAGTTGAATTTGTAACAGAAGATGTAGCAGAAGGCTCTCACAGCCTTCGCATGAAAAGCGGTACACCCTTCTATTTCTATCAGAAAATTTATCTGGTAGGAAATACAGAATACACTCTTACCTTCCAGGTTAAGGGTGAAAGCGGTACAAAGGGTGCAATCAAATTTGAGTTCCAGAATACATATGAAGGTGTAAGACTGGGTGAACAGTACTGCAGCTTTGTTATAGACAGCAAAGAATGGACAAAGCAGGAATTCAAAGTTCAGGTTCCCGAAAACGCAAACTTTGCAGTATGTCTTTTAAGACTTATGTCTGCAGGCGATATGTATATTGATGATATCTATCTCGACGGACCCATTGCCCCCGAAAACGAAGCAAATACAAAAGCTTTTGAGGAAAAGAAACAGGCTTTAATTGAAAGAGAACCTTTGGAAGGCGCTGACAATATGATTGTAAACGGTAGCTATGAAGAACTTGATGCTTCAGGTTATCCCTCAAACATTGTTGCATTCAGCAAATGGGGTGAATTTGCAAAGGTAGAAACAAGCGGAGCCTATGATGGCAACAACTGTGTTAAAATTGAAGCTCCCGAGCCCAAATACCCCTGGGTACGTCACGTTATAACAAATCCCGTTGGTGGTGCACGTTATCAGGTAACATTCTATTATAAGTCTGATAACGACAATTTCGGTATTAAATTTGAATACTACGGTCAGAGAGATTCATCTGCTCCTTTCTATGAACAGCTTGAAGCAGGTAAATTCCCCAAGACTGACGAATGGAAAAAGGTAACATATTCTGTCATAGTTCCCGAACGCGCAGAAGAAATATGGTTATATATGCGTAACTATGATAAAAACGGCGGCACGGCTTATGTCGACAATGTTTCCATGTACATGGTAGAAAAGCCCGAGGAATTTAACAGCGGAATGTGGACAGACGGTGTATTCTATTACGATCACATTAAAGAAGGCAAGGCAACAATTACACTGAATCCTTCTTATGACGGAGCTGATTATAAAGCAGACTTTGTACTTCTTGATAATAAAACACCCCTTGCAAAGGCAAATGACGTTCCCTTTGTTGATAACGTAGCAACATTTAATTATTCTCTGGAAAAGATGTATAAGGACCTTCCTTACGTAGTACAGGGAACGGTTACAAAGGCAAATGGCGAAAAGTTAACGTTCGAACAGAATATTTATATTGTTGACAGACCCAAACTTATTGATGAAAAAGGTATTTGCTATGATTTAAACGGCAAGGTAATAGATCCTCTTGTTTGTTATCACGTAGGTCAGGAAGACCAGGCGAATGCTGCAAAGGGCGGTATAAACGTTGTTCAGGGTACTTTCTTCAATACTACGGAACAGGCTATAGAATACTTTGACAAAGCACAGGAAAACGGTGTCAAGATAGCTATTCCTTTATACCGTAATATGAAGCCTGCGGGACATCCCGAAAACCTTGTATGGATGAAATCTATTGTTGAAGCTATAAAGGATCACCCGGCTCTGTTTGGATATCTTATTCAGGATGAACCCTTTGCTCACGCTGATAAGCTTGAAATGGCTTCCTGGCTTGAAACATCATATCTTGAAATTCACAAGATTGATAAAAACCACCCCATAATGTCAGTTGAATGTTTCCATACATATCTTACAGAAACAATTAAGTATGTAGATTTCCTTATAATTGACCCCTATCCCGGTGCACACAGTCCTTACCTGACACATGTAGGCGACTTTGGTGGTACAGCAAGCAAAATAGCAGAAAAACACGGCAAGCCCGTTCTGAATCTTCTGCAGACATTTACATTCAATTACAGTGGTCCTAAGGTTGGCGAAGTTCGTCACATGGCATACCAGTCATACCTTTCCGGACAGCAGTACGTTGGTTGGTACCCCTGGCAGAAGGAAGGTCAGGTAGATACAGTTGACGTTGACGAGAGCATATGGTACCCCGAAATGGTACAGTTTGCACAGAAGGAACGTCCCATTCTTGCAAAACATTTTGCACAGAAAACTGAACCCACTTTCAATAAATACAGTGATGATGTAGTTTCTTACGAAACATGGGTAAGCGGCAATGATGTTTATCTTGCACTTATTAACCACACATATGATGCTCACGATGTTAGCGTTTCCCTCAAGAGCACAAACGGTAGAGTGGCGCTTGACAATGTAAAGGCACAAATTCTGTTTGGTGAAAAGGTAACAGTTACTCCCGGTGCCGAAACTCTTGATATAGCTCTTAAGGGTGCAGACTGTCTGCTTATTAAAATGACACCTGCAACAGCAGTTAACACAGCCGTGCTTTCAGAATCGGCTTTTGACGACCTTTCAGGTTATGACTGGGCTACAGATGCTATAAACGAAATTTTTGTTAAAGGTATTGCGAACGCAAGGGGAGAGGCAACATATGCTCCCGGTGAAGCAATTACACGTGGTGAATTTGCGATGTTCTTAGTTCGTACCCTTGGTATAACTGCTACAGTTTCAGGTAACTTTGATGATGTGGATGCAGATGCTGTTTATGCTAAAGAACTGGCAATAGGAAAGGCTGCCGGTATATTAAATGGTGTTGGTGATAACAAATTTAATCCCGAAGCTACAATCACACGTCAGGATATGATGACAATTATCTCACGTGGTATGAAGCTTTACGGTGAAGCTGATATGTCTGCATTCTCTGATTCGGCATCAATTGCAGATTATGCACTTTCACACGTTTCTGCGATGATTTACACAGGACTTGTTAAAGGTAATGCTGACGGCACAATTAATCCTCTTGGAAATACAACAAGAGCTGAAGCTGCTGTAATTATGCAGAGAATTTTAGGAATGTAATTTACAAAGAGTCTGCAGCAAATGCTGCAGACTCTTCTGGAGAGAAAAGGAAATAAAAATGACAAATATATGTAAGAAAAACATATCATTATTGCTTGTATGCTGTTTAATTTTTACATTTACTGCATTTTTTGCACCAATTGAAACGAAAGCTGCATTAAATATATCGATAAACGGTATGTTCGAGAGCGTTACAAGCGGTATACCTTCCGGGTGGACACAGACCTCAGGTCAGCTCGATGCAGATTCTTCCGACCCGTATGAGGGTAATTATGCTATGAAAGTTTCCGGGACAACCGAGTTTTGCGCATCGAGAAACATTTCGCTATCAGCAAATACTACCTATATGATGTCCTTTGCGTATAAAACAAGCGACGAAGTTACACCTTTGGTAAAAATTTCTTCATCTGATGGAAATGAAATCCTAAGTCAAACTTTTAAAAAATCAACCAAATGGAAAACATGCCAGTATGAGTTTACAACTCCTGCTACAATTTCCGATTTTACATTGAGCTTTAGCGCAACAGGTTCAGGTGATTTATACATTGACAGGCTGGAAATGTGGCAAAGCGAACAGCTTTACGGCGGTGAAATGGAAAATCTTAATGAGTGGACATTTTACCTCAGTAATCCCGGTACAACTATGACAGAGGAGGATGTAATAAAAGCTTCGCTTGATACTAACGGAAAAACCGGAAGTTGCATTAAAATCGAAAATACTGTTGTTGGTGCGAACCCATACCTTTGGAAAAATGTTGGGAATATATACGGAGAAACAGTATATCAGATTTCTGCTGATGTAAAAAGTACAGGCCTTACAGATAAAGGTGGTGTTGGATTTAAAATATCAGGATTTGGTGATGCAAGCAATAGTATGGAGCATACTATTCCAGACACGGGTGGAGAATGGCAGAATATAAGCTTTAATTTTACTCCTGTTGCAGGTGTGAACCGAATACATGTAATGCCCCGTCTTTACGGTCCCGGAACAGCATGGTTTGACAATATTCACGTTCGTCGTGTAAAAAACAGTGAGAGTATAATTTCTGCACCTGAATCATTATTTTTCTACAGTGATGAGGAAATCGGCACAGAATATTTAAATTTTATTGATAACTACGCTATTGCAGCGGGCAGTAAGGTAAGAACAAAAATTTACGATGGTCCATTTACTGTATGGGAAAACACCTGTGATTCAACGCAGAAACTTGAAATTGATTTTCCTCTCTCGGTATTAACAGCACCAAAAAAACCGACATATACAAGAGATGAGAACAACGTAATCACAGAAATTATTCCTTCTCCTGCAATATCCTATACACTTGTTGTTGAATATGTTTCTGCAGGCGGAAGTGTAATTTCTTCAAAATATCATACGATTTGTAAATATGACAGGCCTACGTACTTAACAAAGAATGGTGATTTTGTTAAAAACGGTGAAAAAGTTTTGCCGGTAGTGGGTTATCATGCACCTTATGAAGACATACCCAGGCTTTCAGAGATTGGTGTAACAGTTATACAGAGCGCTGCAAGCAAGTCAACTGCAAAAATACAGCAAATGCTTGATGAAGCACAGAAATATGGTGTAAAAGTATTGGTTCCGTTATATGAGCACATGGTTCCGGCGGGACATGAATTGAATATAGAGCTTACCAAGCAGGCAATAAGAATGTTCCATGATCATCCTGCACTTTTTGGATGGATGGTACAGGATGAACCCAGACCAGCATCGCACGAAACAGATGAAATGTATCAACTGCTCCAGGATTCATATAATCTTATAAGAAGTTATGATCCTGATCATCCCATATATATTTGTGAATGCGACAGCGCAAGCCTTATAGAAAGCGGACAGTGCTGTGATATTCTCGCGGTTGATCCATATCCAAATGAACTTCGTCTGATTGAGAATGTTTATTCTATGACTGTTTCTGCTGTACAAGCAGTGCATGGAAAGAAACCTATTTATAATATTTTACAGGCATGGGAGTGGACCGGCGGCTGGGAACCCAATGCTGACGAAATAAGAAACATGGCTTATCTTGCTATGCTTGGCGGAGCAAAGGGCTTAGGATATTATCCCGTTCACGATTCAGCAGGGAATATGTTTGAACAACCTTTATATGAAGGTGCAAAATTATTTGCCGAAAAGGAACAACCTGTTCTTTTGGGCAATACATTTGATGTAACAACCACTACAGATGCATTTATCGGCAAATTACAAAGTGGTAAAAATATTTATCTGTTGGTTGCAAGCCGTGCTGATGCTGAAAAAACAATAACCTTTGATGCAGGTGTATCGGGTGGGTTGACCACAACCTACGGTGGTACAGCTACATTGAACGGAACTATTGTTTCGGCAACTATTCCGGCACATGGCGCAGTGCTTTGTTGCATAGATACGAGCATTTTGGTTTCAAACGGCAGCTTTGAAGAGGTGCAATCGAACGGTTACCCATCAGGTTGGTCTTACACAGGTGGAGGGGAAAACCCAGGCACAACTTTGTTTATGGATAATACCGACCCATACGATGGTGATTGGTGCATAAAGTTTGACTGTGCAGCAAATAAAACAATTAACACATCCGGAACAGCTAAAGAAAGACTTGCTCTTCAACAGTATGTACCTTTAACAGCAGGAAAAACCTACAGAATATCTTATGCCGGCAAAGTATCCAGTGATAGCTCAACTGTTCCTATGTTTATTCGACAAAATGGTGCAGCTACACCTACTTTCATAAATTACGGTGTATCATTACCCTCGCCAAACAAATGGTATGAGGTTGTAACATATTACACACCTGCAACAAGCGGAAATGCTTTGTTCTTTATAGGAACCTACAGTGCACATTGGGGGAATGGTGCGTTTTACATTGACAACTTCTGCGTAGAAGAAGTTACTGAGCCTATGGTTGATTTTGTAAATCCTGACAGGGATAGCTCCGGACTAAGAGTAATTGAAACTCCTGTAGCAGGCAGTAAGGCTGCATCTTTTGCCGCACTACCCAAGTCGACAGATAAAGCTCTTCTGGTAACTGCCTCATATGTTCAGAAAGAAGGCGTACTTCGCCTCAAGGGCATATCTGTAAGCTCTGATGTTTATTCTGGTGCAAATGGTCAGGCTGCAAATCTTGCTGCGCTTCTTAAGACTGAAGAGATAACAGTTCCATCTGATGCTACTGTTGTTAAGACATTTCTTTGGTCTCCATACGGAATGACTCCTATAGGAGAAAGAAAAGAAGTATCCTTTGT
Organism: Clostridia bacterium; assembly: GCA_045592225.1. Lineage (GTDB taxonomy): Bacteria > Bacillota > Clostridia > UMGS1883 > UMGS1540 > JAZNUH01. Next base: position 6,543 of record JAZNUH010000010.1, read on the forward strand.
TCAAACAGTGGATACAGAATAAGTAAGATACAAAAAAAGCTGCTTTTAGCAGCTTTTTTGTTATGGAATACTATTCTCTTATCATTGTACCAATACCCGTATCAGTAAATATTTCAAGCAAAATGCTATGTGGAATTCTGCCGTCAATGATATGTACTCTGTTTACGCCTGCATTGATAGCATCGACACATGCAGTAACTTTTGGTATCATACCGCCTGAAATTGAGCCATTGTCTATGCGTTCAAAAACTTCCTTACGTGGCATATCAAATATTACGTCACCCTTTTCATCTTTAACCCCTTCAACATCTGTAAGATAGATGAGTTTTTCTGCGCACAATGCTTTTGCAACGGCAGAGGCAACAAGATCGGCATTTACGTTGTAGCTCTGACCGTTTTGGTCAACTCCTATAGGTGCGATAACCGGAATATATTCATCCTGTGCAATAAGGTGAATAAGTTTGTCGTTAACGCTTACAACATCACCAACAAAGCCGATATCCTTCTGTTCTCCATCAACCTCGGTATACATTTTTTTACACTCGAGCAAATGACCATCTATGCCTGAAATACCAACAGCCTTTCCACCGACAGAGGCAAGAAGAGAAACTATTTCTTTATTTGTTTTTCCAACAAGTACCATCTGTGCGATGTTTACCGTTTCCTTATCAGTTACACGAAGGCCGTTAATGAATTCACTTTTAATATCGTAAGTTTTAAGTGCCTGCGAAATATCGGGTCCACCACCGTGAACAACCACAGGATTTGCGCCTACAAATTTCAAAAGTGTAATATCTTCCATTACAGAATGCTTTATGTTTTCATCTATCATAGCATTTCCGCCGTATTTGATTACAATTGTTTTCTTGTAAAGTTTTTCAATGTAGGGGAGAGCTTCAATAAGCACTCCGGCTTTTTTTATAAGTGCATCCATATTCATATCCATAGAGTGTTTCCTCCTATAAGTACATTCCGGGGGCATCAAGACCTTCGCGTTCATTAAATCCGAAAATTATATTCATATTCTGTACTGCCTGACCTGCCGCTCCTTTAATAAGATTGTCGATACAGGAAACAACTACAACGCGATTTAAGCGCTTATCAACGGTAAGACTGATATCTACAAAGTTTGAGCCGGCAACATTTTTTACCTCTGGCATTTTATCGCATACACGAACAAAGAATTCATCCTTATAAAAATCTTTATATAAATTGAGCAATTCTTCTGCGCTTTTATCACAGTCAAGATTTGCATACATTGTAGCTAAAATACCTCTTTTCATAGGAATGAGGTGGGGAGTAAAGGAAAGTATAATTTCTTCGCCTGCCAAAAGTCCTAATTCCTGCTCAATTTCTGACGTGTGTCTATGTGTAGCAACTTTGTATGCCTTCATGGTTTCTGTACATTCGCAGAAATGATAGTCGAGAGCAATACCGCGTCCGGCACCTGTTACACCGCTTTTTGCATCTATAATAATGCTTTTTGTATCAACAAGCTTGTTTTTAAGAAGAGGAGCAAGGCCTAATATAGAACAGGTTGTGTAACAACCGGGGTTACCAATAAGCTTTGTTTTTTTAATTTCTGCTCTGTGCAACTCCGGCAAACCGTAAACGGATTGCTTTAAAAGTTCGGGTGATGAGTGCTCAGCACCATACCAAAGCTTATACACTTCAGGGTCATTGTAGCGAAAATCTCCGCTTAAGTCAATTACAACAAGCCCTTTGTCAACAAGAGAGGGAATAACGGTCTTTGAAGCACCATGAGGAAGCGCTGTGAACACTACGTCACAATCAAGCTTATCAACATCAAGTTCTTCACAAACAATGTCATTTATTCCTTTGAAGTTTTTATATACATCCGAAATTTTTTCTCCTGCATAAGTTTTGGAAACAAGTGTTGTGATTTCAACATCTTTATGCATTGTCAATAGTCTTACAAGTTCTATGCCTGCGTAGCCGGTACTACCTAAAATTCCAACTTTAATCATTGTGTCAACTCCTAAAATCCAAAATAATTTTTGGCATTATAATAGCTAATTCCGCTTATAATGTCACCCAGTGCATCTAAATCACAGGGGTATTCACCATTTTCAACCCATTCACCAATAAGGTTACACATAATTCTTCGGAAGTATTCGTGACGGGGATATGACATGAAGCTTCTTGAATCGGTAAGCATACCTACAAATCTTCCTAAAAGACCAAGGTTTGCAAGCGACTTCATCTGTTCTGTCATACCATCTCTCTGATCGTTGAACCACCAACCGGAACCAAACTGTATTTTACCTGGAACATCGCTTGACTGGAAGCAGCCGAGCATTGTGCCTAAAACGTAATTATCCTTAGGATTTAATGTGTAAAGGATTGTCTTGGGCATCATATCTTTCTTATCAAAAGAATTTAGAAGAGCTGCTAAAGGTGCTGCTATACTTAAATCGTTTATTGAATCAAAGCCTGTGTCAGGACCAAGAATATTGAACATTCTTGTATTGTTGTTTCTAAGTGCACCGATGTGAAGCTGCATTGCCCAGCCAAATTTATGATACTGCTGTGCAAAGAATGTGAGAATATATGTTTTGTATCCGTCTTCTTCGTTAGCAGTAACAGTTTCGCCTGCCATTGCTTTTTTGAAGATTGCTTCAACTTCTTCTTCGCTGATTTCAGCATAAGGAACACCCGCAAGCGCATGGTCGGATACACGGCAACCCATTTCGTTAAAGAATTCAATTCTCTGTGCCAGCGCGTTTTTGAGATCTGAAAGCGTGCTGATTTTCATATTGCATACTTCTGCCAGCTTGCCAATATAGGGAACAAATTCGGGCAAGGCAATTTCAACAGCTTTGTCAGGACGAAAAGCAGGTAAAACTTTTGTTTTGAGTTTTCCGTCAGCTTTGATTTTGGCATGATATTCAAGTGTATCCAGCGGATCGTCTGTTGTACATATAACTTCAACATTTGACATTGTTATAAGGCCCTGTGCAGAAAAACCGTCTGTTGCAATCATTTTGTTTGCTTCATCATATATTTCTCTGGCGGTTTCTTCATTCAGTATTTTATCAATACCAAAAAAGCGTTTGAGTTCAAGGTGTGTCCAGTGATACAGGGGATTGCCTATTGCATATTTAAGTGTTTTTGCAAAGGCAAGGAATTTTTCAAAGTCGGGTTTATCGCCTGTCATATAATCCTCGGGAATACCGTTTGAGCGCATTGCTCTCCATTTGTAGTGGTCTCCGCCAAGCATTATTTCAGTTATACTTTTAAAACGTCTGTCCTCACAGATTTCTTTGGGACTTAAATGGCAATGGTAGTCTATAATGGGTAAGTCTTTTGAAAACTTATTATAGAGTAAAACCGCCGTTTCGTTTTTGAGCATAAAGTTATCATCCATAAATTTTTTCATTATGTATATCACAGCCTTTCAATTATTTTTCTAGTATATAATTATATAACAAATTGAATATTTTGTAAATACTTTAAACTTCAGTTTCTGACATAATTTTTACCGGGCAGTTCCTTTATTTTGCCCTTTATTTGCAAAATAGTTATTACTGCATTAACCTTTGCTGTATCCAGCCCGGAAACCCTGCAAAGAGTGTCGATATGTACCGGATCGTGTTTTATATTTCTTAAAATAAGCTGTTCGTTTTGACTTTCTTCGCCGTTTTGTATGTATTCAACGCAGCCTTCGGTTATGGTTTCGGGTTGTTTAGGTTCCTTTTTTCTGTAAAACTCTTCAACGTCCTGCTTATTTATAAACATATCGGGATAGCGCTTTAAATATTCTTCTAAAATATCTTCTGCACCATTTAAAAGTATTGCACCGTTTTTGATAAGGTCATTTGTTCCTTTTGAAAAGGGTCTATTAATGTCTCCGGGCAGAGCAAAAACATCTCGACCCTGCTCTGCTGCATAACCCGCAGTAATGAGAGAGCCACTTTTATGTCTTTGCGCCTCAATGATTGCAACACCTAATGACATACCGCTTAAAATTCTGTTTCTTATAGGAAAATTCCTTGCGTTTGGTGGTGTATTAAAAGGATATTCGCTTATAACGAGACTATTTCTGAAAAGGCGTCTTCTCAGTTCTTCATTACCTTTTGGATAATCAACATCCAGACCGCAGGCTGCAACCGCAATGCTTTTACCACGCGCAATAAGCGCGCCTTCGTGTGCAGCAGAGTCTATTCCAAGAGCGGTTCCGCTTACGATGGTCATTCCTGCAAGTGCAAGTTCGCGTGAAATATCTCTTGCAGCATTTGTTCCGTATGCTGTTGCTTTACGTGCACCAACCATAGCAAACATTGCTTGTTGTTTTAATAAATTAATATTACCTTTTGCATAAAACAGAATTGGACGTGCAGGGATTTGCTTTAAACGCTCCGGATAAAAATCATCTGTACACTCGATAAATTCAACGCCCCGTTCCTGAGCAAGCTCATATTCTTTTAAAGCTGGGGAGAGGTTTTTGTTCAGGAGAGATTGTATATCTGTATTACGCTTAAGTATGCCGCTTTCTTTGTATGCAATTTTATCTGCATCATATACACTTTTCACATCACCAAAATAATCTATTAGTTCAGCAGCAGTACGTGCAAACAAATTTTCTTTCATATTCAGCCATATACTATAAATAATTTTGTTCATTTTTTTCACCTCGTACATATAAATTTACTATAATACGCTAAAAAAGTAAAGACTTTTTATTTACTCACTGGACAAAAAAAGAAAAATGATTTATTATTAAAGGAGTAAAAAAGAACTAAATGAATAATTGCTTGCAAAAGAAACGTTTTTCTATCATTTCACCCTTGCCGCTTACTGTTACAAAAGACAAAGAAATTTATAAAGAACTAAAAAACGATAATGTTTACCATGCAAACAAAATACAATTTTGGGGCATAGCTGATAAAATACATATACCGTGGAAAACAGTATACAAAATTTTTATTGCATTGTTACTTGCAGTTTTTTTGTGTGTAGCTGCACAGTTTGTTCAAACAGGATATGACGTTTATGTTGACGGAAAATACATAGGAGTATCAAAAGGGTATATTAAAGCTGATGTAACACCGTTTTATTATCTTAAAATAGTTTCTGAAGATGATTTAACACCAGAAGCAAATTTGAAGAAAAACATAGAGTCGATTGTTGACAAACCTGTTATGCCAACCACAATAAACCATCAAATAGAGTTATCTCATGAGAATGATGAGGTGGCGCAGGAGGTTATATCACAAGATGATTTTTTTGGCACAGGTTGTTTTATTGCTCCTGTACAAGCACCGGTTACATCATATTTTGGCTCAAGGTGGGGGAGAGTGCACGAAGGAACAGATTTTGGAGCTACGGAAGGTACTGCGATAGTTGCAGCAGATAACGGAATTGTTTCATTCAGCGGATGGCAAGACGGTTATGGTAACTTTGTGATTATTGATCACCAAAACGGATTCGAGACCTGCTATGCGCACTGCAGCGAATTATATGTAACACAAGGGTGCAATATCCGTTCCGGAGATGTTATTGCTTCAGTTGGTAATACCGGAAACAGTACAGGTCCGCACTTGCATTTTGAAGTACGTTATAACGGTAACCCTGTTGATGCACTTTCATATATACAATAGATAAAAAGGAGAATTAATATGGTTAAACTGGGTAATGACTGGGATAATTACATAGGTGAGGAATTTGCTAAACCATACTACCTTCAATTACGTGAATTTTTAAAAAAGGAGTATGCTAACCATACAGTGTATCCTGATATGCATAATATTTTTTCGGCAATTAAAACTGTACCTTATTCTGAGGTGAAAGTGGTCATATTAGGTCAGGATCCATATCATGGTCCGGGTCAGGCACATGGGATGTGCTTTTCTGTAAACAAAGGAGTTGCTATACCACCGTCATTGCAGAATATATACAAAGAAATTGTAAATGAAATGGGTGGGTACATTCCCGATAATGGTTATCTTATGCCATGGGCTGAACAAGGAGTACTTCTTTTAAACACAGTATTAACAGTTCGTGGCGGAGAAGCAAATTCGCATAAAGGTAAGGGCTGGGAAGAATTTACTGACAAAATTATTTCTGAACTTAACAAAAGGGAAGACCCGATTGTATTTCTGCTATGGGGTGCAAACGCTAAATCAAAATTATCTCTTATAGATGAATCAAAACATAAATGCCTTACAGCAGCACACCCAAGTCCGTTATCAGCGTACAACGGTTTCTTTGGATGTGGGCATTTTGAAATTGCAAATGAATTTTTAATATCACAAATAAGAAATCCTATTGACTGGCAGATACCCAACGTATAATAAATATTCCTGCAGGGCATAATGCTTACAGGAGGGATGATATTGAATTATTTTAATGCATTCTGGGTAGGTGGATTAATTTGTGTTGCAGGTCAAATTCTTATCGATAAAACAAAATTAACACCTGCCCGCATTCTTGTAACCTTTGTTTCAGCAGGAGTATTGCTTACGCTCATCGGAGTTTACGAGCCTATTGTTAAGTTTGCAGGTGCAGGCGCAACAGTGCCAATAACAGGGTTTGGATATTCACTGTGTAAAGGGGTTATGAAGGCAGTTGCCGAAAAGGGTATATACGGTATTTTCTATGGGGGTTTTGCAAGCGTTGCTGCGGGTCTGGCAGCTGCTGTGCTTTTTGCTTTCACAGCAGCCCTGGTTTTTAAACCAAAAATGAAATAGTTCGGTACATGTACCGAACTATTTTTTTAAATATTTCTGTCAAATACTACAGCATGGGCGATTCCAGGTATACTTTGACCTTGTTGACTACTTGTTGGACTCATAAGTGCTCCAGTTGCGATAAACAGTACTCTTTCAAGCTTTCCTGAAATAATTTGAGGTAAAATGTGCCCGCAAAGAACCGATGCACTACATCCGCATCCACTTCCTCCAGAGTGCGTATCCTGAGTTTTTGCATCAAAAATCATTGTGCCGCAATCATTATAATTTTTAGTTATATTAATGCCTTCTGCATCCGCAAGTTCGATGGCTATTTTTTTGCCCAGACAGCCTAAATCGCCTGATAAGATAAGATCATAATCTTTGGGTTTTCGACCTGTGTCATCAAAATGTGCCTTCAGAGTTGATATAAACGCAGGTGCCATTGCAGCGCCCATATTTGCTGTGTCTTTAATGCCTTTGTCAACTATTTTTCCTGTTGTTATATGCGTGATGTAGGGAGGAGTGGAGTTTTTCCCTACACACACAGCACCACAACCTGTTACTGTCCATTGTGCAGTTGGAGTTCGTTGTCCTCCGTATTCTAAAGGAAACCTGAACTGTTTTTCGGAAGAACAAAAATGGCTGCTTGCTACTGCAAGCGAGTTTTCTGCAAAATCTCCGTCCACAAGCATTGCAGCAACGGATAAGCCTTCTGCCATAGTAGAACATGCCCCGTATATTCCAATGAAAGGGATCTCCTTGTCTTTAAGAGCAAAGCTTGTGGCTGTGCATTGGTTTAAAAGGTCTCCTGCAATTACATAATTTATATCACTGTACGAAACCGATGTTTTTTTTACACACAAATCAATTGTTTCGGAAATAAGCTGACTTTCTGCCTTTTCCCACGTTGCTGCACCAAAAGATGCATCATTTTCTATTTTATCAAATGAATTGCCGAGAGGACCTTCACCTTCTTTTTGCCCTACAACCGCTGCAAATCCCTTAACGGACGGAGGGTTTGAAAAAATGATAGTTTGACCACCTATTCTTTTTTTATTGTTCATATAATTACCTCACATTAAAAAAAAGTATACTAATCCTGCTATTGATGAAGAAAGTATTCCATATACGATAACAGGACCTGCAACCACAAACATTTTTGCTCCTACACCGAGAATATAACCCTCTGATTTAAATTCTATTGCAGGGGCTGTAATTGCATTGGCAAAGCCTGTGATTGGTACTAATGTACCTGCACCCGCATACTTGGCTAAATTGTCATACATATCAAGTCCTGTAAAAAGTGCACTTAAAAATATAAGTGTCATAGAAGTGATCCCTGATGAAATTTCAATAGAAAATCCGTTTCGTAAATAAAAACATTTTATACATTCGCCCAGAAGGCAGATAGTTCCACCTATAATAAAGGCAAAGAAAATGTTTTTGGTTATGGGTGACGGCTTGCTTTTTTTAGAGACATATGTTTCGTATTCTTTGTTTGTATAGTTTTTATCCATATTTCACCTCGTTATTTTGATTAAAAGAGCTTCAGCAGGCATTTTTGCATCAAGCTTGTTATAATAGCAATAAATTGCATAAATAAATATAATAAATAACACAAAAATAAACGTAAATGTATTTCTTTTCATAAGAAATTCCTCCTGCATATATTATTTCTATAAAAAATTTGCATTATTCTTAAATTTGCTTTGAACATTGACGAAATAAGTGGTATAATATAAGCATATATAAAAACGGAGGTTTTTCGTTTGAGAATTCTTGGAATAGACCCGGGTTTTGCAACCGTGGGATTTGCTGTAATTGACTATACAGCTAATAAATTCACAACTGTTAATTACGGTGTTATATGTACAGAAAAAAACACACCGTTTCCGGAGAGGCTTAAAATTTTATATGACAGTGCTCAAGAAATTATTGAAAAGTATAAGCCTGACTGCTTGTCCATAGAGGAGCTTTTTTTCAATACAAATGTTAAAACGGCTATTGCCGTAGGACATGCACGTGGTGTTCTTCTGCTTGCGGCACATAATTCAGGGTTGCCTATTTACGAATATACGCCGCTGCAAATCAAACAGGCACTCACGGGTTATGGCAGGGCAGATAAGCAACAAATTCAGCATATGGTCAAAACATTTTTAGGTCTTGCGGCAATTCCAAGACCAGACGACGCTGCTGATGCACTTGCTGTCGCTGTGTGTCATGCACATTCATCACGTTATACTGATATTTTCGGGAGGAAATAAATGTTTTATTATTTAAAGGGAAATATTACACGAATTTTTGAAAATTTTGTTGCGCTGGATGTGGGCGGAATCGGATATAAAGTGTATGTTTCAGAAAATACTGTTGGAAAAATACAAAAAGGTAGCGAAGCGATTATTTATACATATGTAAATGTTAAAGAGGATTTATTTGATATTTATGGTTTTTTATCCGAAGACGAGCTTTCGCTTTTTGAAAAGCTTATATCAGTCAGCGGTGTTGGACCAAAGGCAGGCCTGTCCATTCTATCTGTTTTACCACCGGCACAACTTTTGCCGGCAATTATGGCAGGGGATGCAAAAACAATTTCCAAAGCTCCGGGTGTAGGCAGCAAAACTGCTCAAAGAATTATTCTCGAGCTCAAAGGGAAAATCGATAACCAAAGCTTTATTGAAGCAATTTCGAATGATAATGAACCTGTATCATCAGGTGCAGTTGCAGAAACAACAGAGGCCCTGGTTGCTCTTGGCTATACTCCGACAGAGGCACGTCGGGCAGCCTCATTTGTACAGTCGGGAAATGTGGAAAATATGATAAAAGACGCCCTTAAGGTGCTTATGCAGGGCAAGTTTTAAAGATGGGAGAAAATCATGGATTTTGATGATAGAATAATTACAACCATGCAGCTTGACGGCGAAAATGATACAGAGGTTGCATTACGTCCGCGTTCAATGTCTGAATACATAGGCCAGAGTAAAGTTAAAAATAATCTTGAGATTTTTATTGAAGCTGCCAGAAGAAGGGGAGAGGCACTTGATCATTGCCTCCTGTACGGTCCCCCGGGACTTGGTAAAACAACTTTGGCAGGTATTATCGCAAATGAGCTTGGTGTAAATCTGCGCATAACAAGTGGACCGTCTATTGAAAAAGCAGGTGATTTAGCGGCTATTTTAACCAATCTTTCGCCGCACGATGTTTTATTTGTTGATGAAATACACAGACTTGGCAAAATCGTTGAAGAAATATTATATCCGGCAATGGAGGATTTTTCACTTGATATAATGATTGGCAAAGGCCCCAGCGCGCGCTCAATTCGTCTGGATTTACCGCCCTTTACACTTGTTGGTGCAACTACCAGAGCGGGACTGCTTTCAGCGCCTTTGCGTGACAGATTTGGCATTATTTCACGTTTGGAATTGTATTCTGACGAAGAACTCAAGCAAATTGTTATGCGTTCGGCTGCCATACTTAAAATTGAAATATCCGAGGAAGGTGCGCTTGAAATTGCTTCGCGCTCCAGAGGAACGCCCCGTATTGCAAACAGATTACTTAAGAGATTACGCGATTTTGCCCAAATCAAAGCAAATGATGTTATAACTAAAGAGGTGGCTGACCAAGGACTTTCCATGCTTGAGATTGATAAACTGGGGCTTGATGCTGTAGACAGAAGAATGCTTATGTCCATATATGAAAACTACAGCGGAGGTCCTGTAGGACTTGAAACACTTGCAGCAACAATAGGGGAGGATGTTTCTACCATAGAAGATGTTTATGAACCTTTCCTTATGCAGAGAGGTTTTTTGAGCCGTACTCCCAGAGGAAGAATATTAACATCAACTTTTTACAAGCATTTTGGAATAGAAGATAATAATGGTCAACAGAAGTTTGAATAATATTCGGCAATTTAATTTTTAGGAGAAACACACATGAAAAAATACTGTTTTATAACCGTATTACTTATTATGGTAATATTATTTTCAAGTATTACGGTTAGCGCGTCGGAAAGTTATTTTTATGACGGGAAATGGAATTTATATACATCGGAGGATGTTACTGTGATTTTAGATGGAACACAGGTGAATTTTGACGTTCCTCCACTTATTGTAGAAGACAGAACCCTTGTACCCGTACGTGCAGTATTTGAAAAAGCGGGGGCAACAGTTTCGTGGAATCAAAAAAAACAACAGGTTACAATTAAAAATTCCGATTATACTGTAGAATTAATTATTGACAGTAAAGTTGGTGTTGTAAATGGTGAACTTGCTGTAATGGATGTTCCTGCAAAAATTGTAACAGATACAAAGGGCACTGCGCGTACACTTATTCCGCTCAGGTTTATATCAGAAAGCCTTGGATATAAGGTTTTATGGAACGAAGATAGCTATACAGCTTCTGTTTATACAGATGAGTATACTGAAGATATACCTGAAAAAGAAAATAAGTCCAACTGTATATCAGAGGTAGAAAACTATATTTCTGCTGATAAAGACATTATAAAAATATACGCCGATAATGTATCTTCAAAACCAAATGTAACTTTAATGTCAAATCCGTACCGCATTGTTCTGGATTTTTCGGAACTTTCACTTGCAATAAAGGATGGCGCAACCAACACAGCCGGCAGCATAGTTTCTAATGTCAGATATGCGTATCATCAGGATAAATACACTCGTGTGGTTATTGACCTGAAAAATCAGGCGGAATATAGTCTTTCAACGCAAAAAGACTGCTACAAGGTAACTTTAACAGGCTCTACGTATAAAAATATATCCTATTACAATATGGGGGATTACCGTATTGAATTTAACGACGGTACCCTGACTAAACAAAATTACGACGACAAAAAGCTTGTGTATACATTTATGTCTTCGTCTAAAAAATTGGGCGAGGGTGTTATAAACGCAAATGATACATATATCAAAACTATAGAAGTTACGCCCGCATCAAAGGGAACAAAGATAACCATAAATGCTAAAAGTAAACTTGATTTTGAAATAAAAAACGAAAGCAACAGTTCTACGCTTTACTACAACAGAAAACATCTTACAAATTCAAGCGACGTTGAACTGATTAACCCCGCTAAAAATATGCTAGTTGTAATTGACGCAGGTCACGGAGGTTCCGACCCCGGAGCACTTGGCAAAGAAGGGGATGTGGTAGACCTTCAGGAGAAGGATGTTACACTG
>JAZNUH010000011.1:0-10738 GCA_045592225.1 Clostridia bacterium
CGTGATATCTTAAACGATATAATTCACTCTCCAAACTACGCACAGGCGCTTCAGGATGCAATTATAACAATGCGTGGCGGCAGATTTGTTGTGCCTGTAAAGGCAGAGCATAAATCAACCATTTCGGGCGTTGTGCACGACACCTCTCAAAGTGGTGCAACACTGTTTGTAGAACCCCATAAGGTTGTGGAAATCAATAACGAAATACGAAAGCTTACTGCAGATGAAAAGGCAGAAATTGAACGTATTTTAGCCGAGCTTTCGGGAGAAGTTGCAGAGCACGCCGACGAGATAACCCACAACTACAATGCACTTATAAGACTTGATATTATCTTCAGCAAGGCTCGCCTTGCCGACGAAATGGATGCAAGCTGTCCGGTGATTAATGAAGAAGGGATAATAGAAATTAAAAAAGGCAGACATCCGCTTATAGATGCCAAAAAAGTAGTGCCCATTGACATTCGTCTGGGAGAGGATTTTGACACACTTGTTATAACAGGACCCAACACAGGCGGTAAAACAGTTTCTCTTAAAACATTGGGACTTTTTACACTTATGGCACAGGCGGGACTGCATATCCCTGCAAAAGACGGCTCAAGGATTGCCGTTTTTGAAAATGTTTTTGCCGATATAGGCGATGAACAGAGCATAGAACAATCGCTCAGTACATTTTCATCGCATATGGTGAACATTGTAAATATTATAAGTAAAGCCGACTATAAATCCCTTGTGCTTTTTGACGAGCTTGGTGCAGGCACAGACCCTACAGAGGGTGCGGCTTTGGCTACCGCTATATTAAAAGAGGTGCGTAGCCGTGGTGCACGTATTGCTGCAACCACCCACTACAGCGAAATTAAACTCTTTGCCCTTTCAACAGAAGGGGTTGAGAATGCTGCATGTGAGTTTAATGTTGAAACTCTGTGTCCCACTTATCGTTTGCTTATTGGTGCACTTGGCAAGAGTAATGCTTTTGCTATTGCCAAAAGACTTGGTATGAACGATGATATAATTGAGAGTGCTAAACAGCTAATTAATACCGAAAGCATTAAGTTTGAAGATGTTGTAAATAAAATTGAGGCAATGGGACAAAAGGCAGACCGTGACAGGGAAGAGGCTGAACGTGATCGTGCCGAGGCAGAGCGTATAAGACGTGAGCTTGAAGAAAAGTCGGGCAGTATGGCGCAGAAAAAAGAAAAGATTCTTGAAAATGCCCGCAGAGAAGCAAGACAGATTCTTGAAGATGCAAGAGCAGAAATTGACCTGAAAATAAAAGAAACCGAAAAGCTTACAGCACACGAAAAATTAAAGGCGCTGGAAGAGGTTAAGCGTTCTATTAAACGTAAATCCTCCAAAATTGACGAGGACCTTTACAAGGGCACCGTTAAAGCTTCAGGACAGAAGCTTCGTCCCGAAGACATAAAGCCGGGAACAACCTTGCTGATAAATGCAATGGGACAAAAGGGAACGGCTATTAAAGCGCCCGATAAGGACGGAAATATCGAAATTCAGGTTGGACTTTTAAAGGTTAAAACACATATTTCCACTGTTTCCTATGTGGATGATGAAGAAACCAAAAATAAGGCAAAGCAGCAAAGAAGAACAAGCAGCCGCACCTTAAATATCAGCAACGAAATTGATGTACGTGGATATACACTAGATGAGGCTCTGCTTCTTGTTGACAGGTATATTGACGATGTTGTGCTTTCTAATTTAACAACTGTTACAATAATTCACGGCAAGGGTAACGGCATTCTGCGAAAGGGGATACAGGATTACCTTAAAACTCACAGAAATGTAAAGTCATACCGCAGCGGTGTTTACGGTGAAGGCGAAAATGGTGTAACAATAGTTGAAATGGCGTAAAAGGGAATTGTAAAATGTTCAAAGTAACTGTAAAAAGTAAAGAGATAAATATACTTGAGTATTCCGGGTCTGTTTTAGCCGCTGATGTGCTTTATGATGCAGGAATTTCGCAACCAAAGCCGTGTGGAGGCAAAGGAACCTGCGGCAAGTGCAAAATCTTGCTTGACGGCAAAGAAGTACTTGCCTGTCAGACTTATATAGATAAAGATGCGATAATTGAATATACAGCACAAAATGAGCCTGTAAAGGGAATAACTGATGGGGAAGATGTTATGTTTGATAAAGACCCTTTGGTTGATTACGGTTACGGTGCGGCAATAGATGTGGGCACAACAACTGTTGCGGGTTATATCTATAAGTTTCCGGAATGTTCTCTTGTAAAATCAGTTTGTTTGCCAAACCCTCAGGTTGAGTTCGGGGCAGATGTTATATCACGAATAGCATATTATAAAAACGGCGGCGGGGAAAAACTTAAAAATTCCATTTCCAAAACAATCGAAGAAATTACACAAGGGTATAATATTGAAAAATATGTTGTGTGCGGAAATACCGCAATGATGTATCTGCTTACAGGTACAAACCCTGCCGAGCTGGGAAGCGCTCCGTACAGTGCAGGTAAACTTTTTGGAGAATGGTGCGATAATGCATATCTTGTACGTTGCTCATCGGCTTTTGTGGGCGGCGATATAACCGCGGCTGTGCTTGCAAGCGGAATGAGTGAGCAAAAAACAAGTCTGCTTGTTGACATTGGAACTAATGGTGAAATGGTTTTAAAGCATGAGGATAAGCTTTATTGTTGTTCAACTGCAGCGGGTCCGTGCTTTGAAGGAGCAGGAATTGATTGTGGAGTACCTGCCTCGGATGGTGCAATTAACCGGGTAAACCCGGGTGAAAAACTTGTGTATACTACAATAGGCAACTGCGCGCCAACAGGTATATGCGGGACAGGGCTTATTGACAGTATAACGTCTCTTTTGCGTATGGGAAAGATAGATGAAAGCGGATATATGGAAGACAATGTTTATTTTTCAAACAGCAGTGTATATATATCCCCGCGCGATGTAAGAAGCTTTCAGCTTGCCAAGTCGGCAATCCGCACAGGAATTGATACACTTGTGCGTGAGGCAAAGGTGGATTTTAATGATATAGAAACCTTTTATATTGCCGGCGGATTTGGTAGCTTTTTGCGTATTGAAAGTGCAGTTAAAACAGGACTTATCCCCAAAGAACTTGCCGGTAAAGCAAGGGTAATAGGCAATGGTGCCGGTGTGGGTGCTTCAATGCTGCTGCAGAATAAAAAACTGATTGCCAAATCAGAGCAGATACTCAAAAATGTGCAGACAGTTTCCCTGGCAGATAATGATTATTTTATGGAAAAATACATAGATAACATGGAATTCTAAAAAAGGACTGTGTTTAAAAGACACAGTCCTTTTCGATTATTTGTTTTTAAGGTTGCGTTTTCCAAACACAACGTAAAGCTTACCGCCTGAAATGATATAATCCTTCATTTTCTGCTGAAATGAATTTTTTGGTACAGCATCGGCAATATTTTCTCTTGTAAAACCTCCGTGAAAAACGTGACCTATAGCAGAATCGCTTTCAATGGATTTGTAAATTTCAAACATATTGCGAAAGTTTCGTATGTTGGATTTTTCACCAGTGAATTTATCTACCGTTTCATCAAGAAGCCAGGAACCGCAGGCAAAGCAGGTGAGGTTGTGCTCGGGGTAGTATTTTTGGATGAATTCTTCGGCTTCATCAAAAGAGTCAAGACACGCCTGAGAGTCTAAAGGTTCACCGCCGGGAATGTGTACCGCTGCAATAGGGTCGCCGTGCTTAACATCTCCGCCGCCGTGCCAATGGTCTACAGCTTTTTCAATGGAAAAGTCTAATCTTCCGATTCTGAAAAGACGATTTAATTTATTTCCGCATATAAAACCATGTGACCAGCTGTTTGCAACAATACCCAACTGTCCTGAACTGTTTTTGTAGCCGCAGGCATCGTCTTTAAGTCTTTTAATACCTGCATTAAAATATTTTTCGGGGATACCCAGACTGTTATAATATTCCTGCATAGCATCAATGCGGGAGAGGAAATATATCAAAGACAAACCGGGGTCTTTTTTCTCATTAAGAATTTCAACTGCATTTTCGGTGTCAATACAGGAAATATCCTTTTCCTTGGCAAGGTTATAAAATTCATTGTCGCATTCTTTCGGAAACATAAGCTTTTTATACCATTTTATTGCAACATCATTCATTTGTATCAGTCCTTTCAGAATCTACTGCCCATACTCTACCACATTTGTTTCTGTGAATCAATACGATTTTTGTGCATTGGTTTTTCTGCAAATCAAAAAATATACTTACGCTTCGTTTTTGCGGTATTTTGTAGGCAGACAACCCATTTCACGTTTGAAAACAGTTGAAAAGTAATTTGGACTTGAAAAGGACATATAGTCGCTGACCTTGGAAATACTCCATCCACTTTTTATTAGGTTTTGTGCACGTATTATACGGAGCTTGTTAAAATGTTGCATCACACCGCAGCCTGCATAGGTTTTAAATGTCTTTTTCAGATTGCTGACACTCAAATGACAAAGATTTGCAATGTCTGTAACACTGAGATTTTCATCTATGTGATTTTGCATAATATTAAGTATTGTTTTGTAGTTGTGTGCACCTACCGTATAATCCTGATTCTGGAGCGGAGATATTTCGGATGCAACTGATAAAAGAAGTAACTCGAGCTTTGTAAAAGCAAGCTCTTCTTCGATATTATTGCTCTCTATTCGTGTTAAATGTAAAGGCGGGTCAGGGCATATAAAGTTTTCGCTTATCTGCAAAAAAGCTTCTTCAACCAACTGACAAAGATACATATTAAGCATAAACACGCCGTCAGCAAGCTCGTCAATTGTATTCCCGTCGCAGGAAAAGGAGATGATAATAAGATTAGCGCTTTGTCCTTTTTTTGACCAAAGACGGTGAAACTCCATTGGCTTATGAAAAATTGCCTGACCACGGCTGAGCTCATAAATTCTGTCATCTTCAGAAACGGTAATGCTTCCGTCACGGGCATAAACCATCTCCCAGAAATTGTGCATCTCACCATTAAAATAAAAATCTTCGTTTGTGTTTCTTATAATTGCACTGTTAATCGATTTGACTGAAAAATTACGTACAACACCAATATTCATAGTACATTTACTCCAAAAGTAGCTAAAAACATAAAAATTTTATACAATTCTATATTGAAATTATAATTTGTATAGTTATAATTATATAGTAAAGCAGAGAATAAGTAAAGAATTTTTTGAAATACAGGAGGATTTTGTATGAAGGATATAACATTGGTTATTATGGCGGCAGGTATGGGAAGCCGTTTTGGCGGACTTAAACAGGCAGAGCCTTTGACAGAAGATGGTAAAGCCATTATTGATTTTTCTGTATATGATGCAAAAAAGGCCGGCTTTACAAAGGTTGTTTTCATAATCCGTGAGGATATGAAGGATGACTTTGTAAGACTTGTAGGCAACAGAATAGAAAAAATGATAAAGACTGAGTATGTGTTCCAGGATTTATCATTACTTCCTGCAGGCAGAACAAAACCCTTTGGTACAGGTCATGCAATTCTTTGTTGTAAAAACACGGTAAAAGAACCTTTTGCAATTATAAATGCAGATGATTATTACGGCTCAAACGCTTTCTTTGAAATTGCAGACCACTTAAGAAGTGCAGGTAAAGGCGAGTTTGCCATGACAGCATATGAACTTAAAAATACATTAAGTCCCAACGGCACAGTTTCGAGAGGTATTTGTACTGTAGAAAACGGTCTTTTAACAGATGTAACCGAAATGACCAAAATTGATCCTCAGATGAAGTGTGATGTTAACGGCGAAGAGATTACATTGGATGGAAACACACTTGTTTCCATGAATATATGGGGACTTACTCCTGATGTTTTTGACGAGATTGACAGTGTATTTGAAGATTTTCTTAAAAATGCTGATACAATGAAGGATGAGCTTTATATAGCTGAAATTATAAATAATATGTCCGCAAAGGGCACAGCAACCGTAAAGGTGTACCGTAACCGTGATAAATGGCACGGTATTACATACAGGGAAGATTTACCCGATATAAAAAAAGCAATTGGAGGCTATATAGATGCAGGATTATACAAAGGAATATAATCTGCTTGACAACTTTTGTATAAAAGGTGATGTTGTAAACATTTCTCTGTACGGAGAGGGACACATTAACGTCACAATGCTTGTTGTTACTACGAAGGCAAAATATATTTTACAAAAAATTAATACGGTTGTATTTAAATCACCTGAAGAGGTGATGAACAATATTTTACTTGTAACAGAATTTATTAAAAATAAAGGCAAGCTTTCTCTGACGGTCGTAAAAACCAGAGACGGTAATGCAATGTTACGAGTGGGTATGAACTGCTACAGGGTATATGATTTTATCGATAAAACCGTAACCTATCAAAATACAGACAATCCGTTGATATTCAGGAATGCAGGATATGCATTCGGTGAATTTCAGAATTGGCTTTCTGATTTTGATGCAACACAGCTAAAAGAAACCATTTCGAATTTTCACAATACTCCGCACAGATTCAAGGATTTTTTAACGTCGGTGAAAAACAATGCCTCCGGAAGACTTGAGCTGTGCAAGGATGAGGTTGAGTTTGTAATGGAGAGGAAAAACACACTCTCAAAAATTACAGATGCACTTGACAAGGGTGAGATTCCGGTAAGGGTTACGCATAATGATACCAAACTTAACAATATACTTATGGACCCTGTAACTCATATGGGGAAAGCAGTTATCGATCTTGATACTGTTATGCCGGGCTCAATGTTGTACGATTTTGGCGATGCAATTAGATTTGGGGCGAGCACAGCCGTGGAGGATGAAGCAAATCTCAGCAAAGTTAATTTTGATTTGGATTTATTCCGTGCGTATGCTGAAGGATTCTGTGAAGCATTAAGTGATAAAATGACCGATAAAGAGAAAATGCTTTTACCTTACAGTTCATATCTTATGACAATTGAGTGCGGGATACGCTTTCTGGCGGATTATATTGACGGCGATGTATATTTTGCAACAAAGTATCCTGACCACAATCTCAGAAGATGTCGGACGCAGTTTAAACTTGCAAAGCAAATGCAGGAGAGAGAAGCAGAAATGCTTGAAATTATTAAAAAGTTATAGGAAATGTCCTATAACTTTTTTGTTGAAATTTATATCTTAATATGATAGAATTCTTAAAGACTTTTCAGAGGAGTTGACACAAATGAAAAAACGAGCCTTTCTTTTTATAATTATTGCAGGCATTTCCTGGGGGACATCAGGAATATTTGTGCATTATCTGGCGCCTTTTGGTTTTTCTTCGGCACAGATGTCCTTTTTCAGAACATCGGTTTCCATTATAGCTGTCGGGGGCTATGCTTTACTTTTTGACAGAAAAGCTTTGAAGATAAAGCTCAAAGAGGCACTACTGTTTTTAGGGAGTGGATTGTCTTGTTTTGGCACACAATTTTGTTATTTTTACTGTATGCAGGCAACATCTGTTTCAACCGCAGTTGTTCTTATGTATCTTGCACCTGTAATTGTAATGATTTATTCCGTGGCTTTTTTGGGAGAAAAGCTTACAAAGCTTAAAGGTATTGCGGTTGTTACAATGCTTTTGGGTTGCGGTCTTGTTTCAGGGATAATAGGTGGACTTAAGTTTGATGCATTAGGTATAGCAGTTGGCTTTGCATCGGGTTTGGCATATGGGGCATATAATATATTTACAAAAATACAAATGCGGACAGGATGTAATCCTGTTTCGGCAACACTTTATACTTTTGTTTTTGCTTGTATTTCAGCAGCATTTGTATGTCACCCCGAAACAATACCCGGGTTTATAGCTTCAAATGTTCCTGTAACGCTTACACTGATAATAGGGTTGGGACTTTGTACATGCGTGCTTCCCTATATAACATATACGCTTGGAATGAAGGAGCTGCCTGCAGGTACTGCCTCGGCGCTTGGTATAATTGAACCTATGGCGGCAACAATTTTCAGTATGATACTGTTTGATGAAAAACTTAGTTTATATCCGGCAATAGGAATAATACTTATTTTGGGTTCTGTAATTTTTGCTTGGTAAAAGTGAAGAAATATAAAAAAATAACACCCACATCGGGTGTTATTTTTTTATGTAAAATTAAAGAATTGAAAAGCCAACAACTACAGCAGCAAAAACAATTGAAACCATGGATAAAAGCTTTATAAGGATGTTTATCGCAGGACCTGCGGTATCCTTAAACGGGTCACCAACTGTATCGCCAACAACTGCCGCTTTGTGATTATCAGAACCCTTTCCGCCATGCACACCGCTTTCTATGTATTTTTTTGCATTATCCCATGCGCCGCCCGAGTTTGACATGTAAATTGCCATTAAAAAGCCTGACGCAGTTGCACCGGCAAGCATACCAACAACACCGGAGCAGCCGAGCACAAGACCCACAATAATGGGAACGGCTACAGCAACGAGGGTGGGGAGTACCATTTCACGAAGGCTGGCTTTTGTGCAAAGGTCAACACATGATTCATAATCAGGGTCGGCATTACCATCCATCAGCCCGGTGATTTCCCTAAACTGACGTCTAACCTCCTTAACAACACTTTGTGCAGCCCGGCCAACAGAGTTCATTGTAAGAGCAGCAAAAACAAAGGGGAGGCAAGCACCCACAAAAAGTCCGGTGAGAACGGTTGGGTTTGTAATGCTTAAATCAGAGATTGCTTCAGCGCCGCCGGGAATGGTATTTACCTTGTCAATGTATGATGCCATAAGAGCGAGAGCGGTAAGGGCTGCAGAGCCTATTGCAAAGCCTTTGCCTGTAGCAGCAGTTGTGTTGCCAAGTGAATCGAGCGAGTCTGTTCTTTCGCGTACAGATTTATCAAGACCTGCCATTTCGGCAATTCCGCCTGCATTATCTGCAACAGGACCATAGGCATCGGTTGCAAGAGTAATGCCAAGCGTGGAAAGCATACCGACAGCGGCAAGTGCAATTCCGTAAAGTCCCATTGATGCACTGTGCGCTCCGCCGGACACAAAGTATGCAATTAATATGCACACTCCAACTATAATAATCGGAAGAAGGGTTGACAGCATGCCCACCGAAAGACCACTTATTATTATAGTGGCAGTACCTGTTTCGGAGGTAGCGGCAAGATTTTTGGTGGGCTTGTAGCTGTCTGAGGTAAAGTATTCGGTTGATTGTCCTATCAGAACACCGGAAAGTAATCCGACAAGTATTGCAAAATAAATAAACTGGTTTTCGGCGCCTAAAATAAAATATACAAGCGGGTAAGAAATCAGCGCAATGAGTATAGCGGAAAGATTGGTGCCGCGGGAGAGTGCGGACAAGAGCTGCTTTTGAGTTGCATTTTCTTTAGTTCTTACAAAAAATGTTCCAACAATGGAGCAAATAACACCCAGAGCTGAAATAAGCATAGGAAGTGCAACAGCCTGCATACTGTGGAATGCTGCCACACCTAATGCAGCAGCGGAAATTACTGAACCTACATAGGATTCATAAAGGTCTGCACCCATACCGGCAACATCACCCACATTGTCGCCAACGTTATCGGCTATAACAGCAGGATTTCGGGGGTCATCCTCGGGAATACCTGCTTCAACCTTACCAACAAGGTCAGCGCCAACATCTGCGGCTTTTGTGAATATTCCACCGCCCACACGTGCGAAAAGTGCCATTGAGGATGCACCCATACCAAAGGTAAGCATTGCACCGGTTACAGCCTCATAAGAAAGATTAAACACAAACTTTAAAAGGAAAAACCAAACAGAAATATCCAATAGGCCAAGACCAACAACAGTAAAACCCATAACACTGCCTGCAGAAAATGCAACACGCAGACCGCGGTTTAAGCTATTCTGGCAAGCGTTGGCAGTTCTGGAGTTGGCAAGAGTAGCAATTTTCATGCCAATAAATCCGGAAAGTGCCGAGAAAAAACCGCCTGTAATAAAGGCAAACGGAACATAAGGTGTAAGCAATCCTGTAAAAGCCATTACACCAAGTATTACAAACATAATCGCAAAGAATACAATTACAATTTTATATTGACGTTTAAGATATGCATTTGCACCTTTGCGAATAGATGCAGAGATCTTTTTCATAAGATCGGTGCCTTCGTCGAAGGAGAGAACCTTTCTTGCAGTTAAAAAGGCAAAGGCAAGAGCAAGAACAGAGCTTAAAAAAGTTAAAATTACAAGTGTTTTATCCATTTTTGAACCTCCCGATAATCTATTATCGATAATTGTAACATTTTTTTTTTGATTTTGCAATAAAAAACATAAATTTTGTATTAAAAAATATTTACGGACACAAAATTATATGATAAAATTCTATAAGAAATTCGAGGATAGGAGTGTAGTTATGAACAAATATGTCGGAAACAGTTTTCAGCTTTGCGGAGTCAGTGAATACCGATTGGTTGGAGGAAAAGGCGACGGTATGAGAATGTTACGTGTACGTAACGGAAAAGGGCTTGACTTTGAAATTTCTCTTGACAGATGCGGCGATATAGTAACTTTACAGGCGGATGGTGTGAATATGAACTATTTCGCCCCCTGTGGATATGTACATCCTTCATACTACAGAGCAGAAAACTTTTTAAACTCATTTACTGCCGGTTTCTTTACAACCTGCGGATTTGACAATGTTGGAAGTCCCTGCGAAGATGGCGGAGAACAATTTTACTTGCATGGTTCAATCTCAAATATGCCTTGTGAAAAATATTCTGTAATGGAAACAGAATCCAAAATTATTATAATGGTTGAAGT
>JAZNUH010000012.1:0-2825 GCA_045592225.1 Clostridia bacterium
TGTTGACGGTGGGGATATAATCAAGGTACATATACACACAAATCACCCAGGTGAAATAATTGAACACGCACTTAAGTTTGGTGAACTTGTTGATGTTAAAATTGACAATATGCAGGAACAGCACGAAAGTAAAATTGTTACAGTTGAAGAAAAGGATTATGCAATTGTAGCTGTTGCGGCAGGTGACGGTGTTTGTGCATTGTTTACAGATATGGGTGTTGACAATGTTATAAGCGGTGGACAGACAATGAACCCCAGCGCAGATGATATTCTTGGTAAGGTAAGAGGTCTTGCGGCGAAAACTGTATTTGTTTTGCCAAATAACAAAAATATAATTCTTGCAGCACAACAGGCGGCAAAGCTTGCGCCTGAATGTAATATAAAGGTTATAGAAACACGCAGCATTCCCCAGGGAATAAGTGCGGTTATGGCATTTGATGCCGAAGCAGATGCTGAAACAAACTATGAAGAAATGACAGAGCGTGCAAAAGCGGTAAAGACGGGTATGGTTACTTATGCGGTGCGCGATAGTGAAACCGAAGATGTTTCAATAAACAAAGGCGATTATATGGGCATAGCCGAAGGCAGAATTACTGCTGCGGGAAAAAACAGGGTGGAAGTAACAAAGGCACTGTGTGCGGATTTGGTTGACGATGAAAGCTTTGTTATTACCCTTATTTACGGTGAAGATACAACCGAGGAAGAAGCAAACGAGATATGTGATGCTTTGTCAGAGCAGTATCCCGATATAGAAATAACAGTGTTCCCCGGAAATCAGCCGGTATATTCGTACATGATTTCAGTCGAGTAATACACAAAATTCAGGAGGAAATAGCATGGGACTTACATTAGCACAAAAAATACTTAAAGAGCATCTTGTAAGCGGTGAAATGAAAGCCGGAAGTGAAATTTCAATTAAAATTGATCAGACACTTACACAGGACGCAACAGGAACAATGGCATACCTGGAATTTGAAGCAATGGGTGTACCAAGAGTTAAAACAGAACGTTCTGTAGCTTACATTGACCATAACACTCTTCAGAGTGGTTTTGAAAATGCCGATGACCACAGATTTATTGGAAGTGTTTGTAAAAAACACGGCATATACTTCTCGCGCCCCGGTAACGGTATTTGTCATCAGGTACATCTGGAACGTTTTGGTAAGCCGGGCAAAACTCTTATCGGCTCGGACAGCCATACTCCTACAGGCGGCGGAATAGGTATGATAGCCATCGGTGCCGGTGGTATGGACGTTGCCGTTGCAATGGGCGGCGGAGCATACTATATTACTTGCCCCAAAATTGTGAAGGTTGAGCTTACCGGCAAACTGTCCCCCTGGGTTGCAGCAAAGGACGTTATACTTGAAGTTTTGCGCAGACTGTCTGTTAAAGGCGGTGTAGGCAAAATAATTGAATACTGTGGCGAAGGTGTAAAAACACTTTCTGTTCCTGAACGTGCAACCATAACAAATATGGGCGCAGAGCTCGGAGCAACCACATCAATTTTCCCGTCCGATGAAACAACACGTCAGTTCCTCAAAGCACAGGGAAGAGAAGAAGATTATGTAGAACTGTCTGCAGATGCAGATGCAATATATGATGAGACTGTAAAAATCAATCTGTCAGAGCTTGTACCTCTTGCGGCTTGTCCTCATTCTCCTGATAATGTAAAGTCGGTTGCAGAAATAGGCAACATAAAAATTGATCAGGTTTGCATAGGGTCATGTACAAACTCATCTTTGCTTGATATGCTTAAAGTTGCACATATCTTAAAGGGAAAAACAGTACATCCTGATGTTTCTCTTTCAATTGCCCCCGGTTCAAAACAGGTGCTTAACATGCTTGCACAAAACGGAGCATTGTCCATTATGATTGATGCAGGTGCAAGAATTCTGGAAAGCGCTTGCGGACCCTGTATAGGTATGGGACAGTCACCTAATTCGGGCGGTATTTCGCTTCGTACCTTTAACCGCAACTTTGAAGGTCGTTCAGGTACAAAGGATGGTCAGGTTTATCTTGTTTCTCCCGAGCTTGCGGCAGCATCAGCCCTTACAGGTGTGCTGACAGACCCGAGAACACTTGGTGATATGCCTGAATTTAAACTCCCTGAAGTGTTCACCATTAATGATAATATGGTTGTTCCGCCTGTTCCTGAAAGCGAAATGGACAGTGTTGAGGTTCTTCGAGGACCCAACATCAAGCCTTTCCCTGTATCCGAGCCTATGGCAGACGAAATTAATGCAAAATGCAGCCTTAAGGTTGGAGATAACATTACAACCGACCATATTATGCCCGCAGGTGCAAAAATATTGCCTCTGCGTTCCAATATCCCTAAAATTTCGGAATATTGTTTTGCAGTGTGTGATGAAAAGTTCCATGACCGCGCTCTGGAACTTAAAAAGAGCATAGTTATAGGCGGTTCAAACTATGGTCAGGGTTCGTCACGTGAACACGCAGCACTCGCCCCCTTGTATCTTGGCGTTAAAGCAGTTATTGTAAAATCCTTTGCGAGAATACATATGGCAAACCTTATAAATGCAGGAATAATTCCTATGACATTTATAAACGAGGCTGACTATGACCGCATAGACCAGATGGACGACTTATCTATTACAAACTTAATTGCACAGATTAAAAATGGTAATACGGTTAAAGTGACAAACAAGACAAAGGGCATTGATTTTGAAGTTTCGGTTGATTTGTCATCCCGTCAGAAGGAAATGCTTATAGCGGGCGGACTTTTAAATTATACAAAGAACAACGCGTAAGGAGGAAAATAAAATGAGTCATACAGAAGAAATTAAATTTGCTCAGGAAAAGTTTGC
>JAZNUH010000013.1:0-10421 GCA_045592225.1 Clostridia bacterium
ACTTTGCGATGTAAACGGCATAGGCTTTATAACTGCTGATAAAATTGCACGACAGATGGATGCTGACCTGCAGAGCGAAAGCCGTATTGCAGGAGGAATAAAATATATTCTCACCTCTTACGCGCAAAACGGAAACACCTGCATGGAAAAGGAATACCTTATAAACACCGCCTGTGAATTTTTACAGGTGGATTTAACTGCCGTGGAAAATGCGCTGTTATCTATGGTGCTTCGGGCACAGCTTGTATCCGATGTTCATGGTAGCACAGAGGTTATATTCCTTCCGTATCTTTATAATGCCGAGCTTGGTGTTGCCCGCCGCCTTTTTAATCTTCAACGCGAAGAACACATCCATCTTCAGAGCGGCTTTGACCAATGTATAAAAATAGCCGAGGAGCAGGGCGGCATTACCCTTTCGGATACACAACGTGCCGCCTGCCTGTGTGCCGCACAAAACGGTTCGGTTATTATAACAGGTGGACCGGGTACAGGTAAAACCACCATTATAAATACAATTATTTCAATCATGGAACATGCAGGACTCAAGGTTGCCTTATGTGCGCCTACGGGGCGTGCCGCAAAAAGACTTTCCGAAACCTGCGGTGCAGAAGCCAAAACCATACACAGACTTCTGGAAATAAATTTTGCAGATGACGAAGAAAAACAATCCTTTGCCCGTTGCGAAACCAATCCTCTTGATGAGGATGTTATTATCGTTGACGAGATGAGTATGGTTGACATTCTTATGATGAACGGACTTTTGCGTGCCTTAAAGCCGGGCGCCCGACTTGTAATGGCAGGGGATGCTGACCAGCTTCCCTCGGTAGGGGCAGGCAATGTTCTGCGGGATATAATAGAATGCGGTTATATTCCCACCTGCAGACTTACCGAAATTTACCGTCAGGCGGCAGAGAGTATGATAACTGTCAACGCCCACAAAATAAATGGAGGAGAAAAGCCTGTTATAGGTGGCAAAGACTCCGACTTTTTCTTTATGCACAAAACCGACGGAACCGATATACAAAGCACCCTGACCGATGTGGTGTGCAGGAGGTTACCTGCCGCTTACGGCTTTGACCCCTTTGCAGATATACAGGTGCTTACCCCCTCCAGAAAGTCAATACTTGGCGTTGCCGAGCTTAACCGCCGTCTTCAGACAGAGCTCAATCCACCCTCCAAAAACAAAAAACAAAAACAGATGGGTGATATAATTTTCCGCGAGGGCGACAAAATAATGCAGACACGAAATAATTATGACGTGCCCTGGTTTAATGAAAATACAGGTGAGCCGGGCTTTGGTGCCTTCAATGGGGATATTGGCATCATACAAAAAATTGACGAGCACAGCCAGAGTGTTGACGTTATCTTTGACGGTGAGCGTATTGTTACATATACCTATGACGAGCTTGAACAGACCGAGCTTGCATATGCAGTTACTGTACACAAAAGTCAGGGCAGCGAGTTTGATGCAGTGGTAATTCCAATGTTTCCTGCACCGCCCCAGCTTATGAACCGAAATCTTTTATACACAGCTCTTACTCGCGCCAAAAAGCTGGTTGTTTTAATCGGCAGAGAAGAGGTTTTGTATCGTATGATACAAAATGACAGTCGAGCAAAGAGATTTTCGGGTCTCAAGTATAAAATTGACAGGCTTGCGGAATAATAGGCTTAAACAAAAGGAGGAAGCTTATTATGTCCAAAAATTACAGAAAATCCAGATTGCTTGTTCCCGAAAGCTACGATGCTATGACAAAATTTAAGCTTGAGGTTGCGGAGGAAATAGGCAGAACACAGTTTTGCAAAGAGAATAACGACCATTATAAAGGTGATTTGACCGCGCGTCAGAACGGAAGTGAAGGAGGGCCAATCGGCGGGGAAATGGTACGCCGTATGATACAAAGTTTTGAAAACGGGATGTGAAAAATGCACAGACCGTTTGACGGCGAGAAAAAGTTATTTGCAAAATAAACAATAGTGCACCTACATTTTAAATATGAAGAAATCCGCAAACGGGGATTTGTTTTTTTGCCGTCAAACTATAAACGAATCCAACCGTCGCCGTACCACGTACTGCCGACGGCTCCGCCCAAGGGTTGTATTCGTTCATTCTGCACTATTTTTCCCTATCCCTTATGCGTGTAAAATGCACAGACCGTTTGACGGCGAGAAAAAGTTATTTGCAAAATAAATAATAGTGCATCATTATTTAAATATGAAGAAATCCGTAAACGCGGATTTCTTTTTTTGCCGTCAAACTATAAACCAATACAACCGTCGCCGTACCACGTACTGCCGACGGCTCCGCCCAAGGGTTGTATTCGTTCATTCTGCACTATTTTTCCCTATCCCTTATGCGTGTAAAACGCACAGACCGTTTGACGGCGAGAAAAAGTTATTTGCAAAACAAATAATAGTGCATCATTATTTAAATATGAAGAAATCCGCAAACGCGGATTTCTTTTTTGCCGTCAAACTATAAACCAATCCAACCGTCGCCGTACCACGTACTGCCGACGGCTCCGCCCAAGGGTTGTATTAGTTCATTCTGCACTATTTTTCCCTATCCCTTATGCGTGTAAAATGCACAGACCGTTTGACGGCGAGAAAAGATTATATGCAAAATAATTATTACCCAAAAATACTTTCTTCAAGCTCATCTGTCATTTTATCAAGTCTTTCAAAGTCCATTGCTGGTGTGTATATGCTTTCTAAAAACGCGTGGGCGCGCTTTGCATTGGCAAAGCTCTCTGCTGCTTTGTTTATCATAATTTCCGCCTGTTCTCTGTCAAACTTATCATCAACGGCATTATTTTCTGATATATATCGGTCAAGGTCTATAGCTTCTCTACCCCTCTTGTGATGATAATAATTGTATGTGGTAAATGCAAGCTTTAATTCGGGAATTAAAATATGCTCATACTTGCTGTCAGGAAACAGGGGACAGCAAAATACGGTAACATCGAAGTCTCTCCATAAGGCAAAGTCCGCCAATCTCTTTATAAATTGCGGCACACCGTAGCTGCCGCCTACGCTTACTACCGTATGGCCTGCAAAAACCTCGTCTGCAAAAGATACCACTCCGTCAGGGCACACCGCACTTAAAAAGAGCTGCCGTTTTTCTCCCTTTCCCTGCCCGCTTCCCTTAGGCAAATATTTGTCTGCCACCTTTTGTATTTGCTTTTCAATACCTCTTTTGTCGGCGTATTCCTCCCATCTGCTTTCCGCGCAGGTCAGAAAAGCCGCGGCGGCCGTAAGGTAATTGTAGCCTCTGCCGAAAAAGTCCTTCTTTTTTCGGCTAAAAAGCCTTATGTCATCCTCGCTTTTTTTAACTCTCTGTACATCAAGGCAATCTGCAGTATTGAAAATTCTGCCGCCCACTCCCGGATATACAGGGTCACTGCAGTGAGGTGCAGTTGCATCCACAAGTGCAACCTTAAGCTCGGGAATATTCACTCCGTCAAGTGAGCTTTTATCCGACGAACAGGGGAAAACCTCGGTATAATAGCCCTCATCCTCTGCCCTTGCGGCAATTCTTTTAAGTATGGTGGATTTCCCCATTCCGGGGCCGCCCTTAAGGTATATTTTGGTGCACCCTTGCTGCTCGTTTTGTATTTCGGAAAATCTTGACACAAAACCCTTTGGACTGTTTACTCCGGCAAACATTGAAACCATAAAAATCAACTCCCTTGGCAATAATACTCTTTTTATATTATTGCCAAGGGAGTAATTTTGTTACAGGGAATTTGCAATTTCAGTAAGACGCGCCTTGTCTATAACATATTTTTTGTTACAGAAATGACAGGTCAGCTCTGCATTTATCTGTTTTTCTATTATATCCTCAATCTCTTCCTTACCCAGACAGCGTACCGCTCTTTCTATGCGCTCAAGACAGCAGTCGCAACGATACTCAACATCAAAGGTTTCTGTAGTGTATCCGTCAAAGGATGCAAGAGCAAACGCAAGTAAATCCTCGGGTGTTGCACCCTCGTCTAAAAGTCCCGAAATGGAGGGCAGATTTTTAACCATCTGCTCAATCTGTCCTATCTGCTCGTCGGTAGCCTCGGGCATAACCTGAAGGATAAGTCCGCCTGCCGCTTTAACTGTCATATCCACATCAACAAGAACACCCAGAGCAACCACCGACGGAATCTGCTCGCTTTTTGCGTAGTAGTAGGCAATATCGTCGCCAATTTCACCACTCATAAGGGGCACCTTCCCAACATAGGGTTCTTTAAGACCCAAATCCTGAATTATGCCTAAAAGTCCGTCGGTGCCAACCGCACCACCAACATCCAGCTTACCGTCTTTAAGGGGCAGATCCACCAGGGGATTATCAACATACCCCTTTACCATGCCTTCGCTGTCACTTACTGCAGTAAGTCTGCCTATGGGACCTTTACCGTCTATCTGTACAGTAAGGCGGTCATCCTCACCCTTCATCATGTTACCCATCATTGATACCGCGGTCAGAAGTCTGCCCAGTGCCGCAGAGGCTGTAGGTGACAGACTGTGAAGTCTTCTTGCCTGGTCCACCATATTTGTTGTAACTGCCGCCGAGCATCTTACTGCGCCGTCAAAGGTTACGGCACGAACAATATAATCTTTCATGTGTAAATTCCTCTCTCTGCTTGTTATTTTACAAATAATTTCACCAAAAGGTTGTTTTCATACATAGTCTTTATAAGTAATGAGCTTTGCATCTGGCTTTTGAAAAACTCCGCCTCACCTATTATTGAAAACTGACCTGCAAGTGCTAAAATTGTGTATGTAACCGCTATTACTATTACTGCACCCCACAGCATACCTGCTATTCCGTTAAAGAATTTAAGCACAGGCAGGTGGAACACCGCATTCAGCACCATACAAGCAAGCCTGAGCACAATAAATGCGGCTATGAATATCAGCACCGATACCAGACTTCCCATAACCTTGTCGGTTATTTCGCCGGCGGTGTCCCCTTCCTCTATCAATGCGCCAAGCATTCCCATATCCTCTGTTGTATCGTTTATTTTTTCTTCTACCATAGTGCAGATTTCTGTCCGTGTCTGCTCATAAAAATCGGTTTCGGAAATTGCGTTTTTAATGTCTGCCTGAAATGTAAAGGCAAGAATTATTGCCAGTATTCCCGACACAAGTCCCATAATTATATTTACAAGGCCGCGCTTTTTACCCGATATTACCATAAACACCAATACTGCCAGAAATATAAGGTCAAAAATCATTTTATTACCTCCTCAAAATTATCTGGATGTGTACACCTGTACCTTATCTCCCGATATACCGAGAATATTTCTTCTTCCGCGTATAAGAAGCGCTGACCTTACGTCACTTTCAAACTCAACCTGACTTACTTCTTTTCCGCGGGAGTTTATTACAACCGCGCCATTTTCACTGTTTAAAAGTGTGTTACCGCCCAAAGTATCCATAAACATTACCTGACGACTATTTTTGTATGTTCCCGAAAGCTTGCCGCTTCTTGTGTATATATTAACAAGTCCGCCTGTGCCCTCATCAAAGGCAAGCGCAAGACTTCCCTCCGGGTCAAAGCCAAAGTTACGCAGTTTTTTACCCTCATAGCTTATGGTGTACACCCTTTCTCCTTTAGGCGATACAGCAAACACCTCTGTGTCACTCAAGGCAACAGCATTTTTTCCGCTGTACATAACTGCCATTACAAGGCTTTCCCCATCTGCGGGAGTAAACACACCATCTGGCTTGCCAAAATCAAAGGTAAGCACACCGCTTAAGCTGCTCTCACCCTCACCCTGTAAAACAGCAACACTCATTGCCCTGCCATTGTCGGATATTGCCGCGTCTATTACATTAT
This sequence comes from Clostridia bacterium, assembly GCA_045592225.1. Lineage (GTDB taxonomy): Bacteria > Bacillota > Clostridia > UMGS1883 > UMGS1540 > JAZNUH01. Next base: position 5,828 of record JAZNUH010000013.1, read on the forward strand.
ATGTGGATGTATGCCATACATATATCTCTTTTCCGTCGGGTGCGTATACCGCCACCTTTGCGTTGTAGCCGCGTTCCTCTGTTACCACGAGCACACGTCCGCTTTTTGATACCTTTACCAGCACAATACTGCTTTCTGTGTTAAGTCTTAAAAGCTCGTCACCCGATGCGGTAAGCACAAATTCGCGTCCTCCACGCTCGGCTGCAACGGCAAATTTGCCCCTGCCGCTCATTATGGGCGAGTGGGTGTCAAATGCCACAGTCCACTTTTGCCTGCCCGAAGCATCAATGCCCATCATATTTCCTGCGCCGCACATAACAGCACCTTCACCGTTTTTGACAAACTCGTATGTTCGTGCACTTGTCAGCTGTATACCCTCGGAGGTATATCCGTTATTTAAAATGCCGGACACGGCGGGATTTTTTATGTTTACTGCAAGAAGCACGCCACTCAAGGCAGTAATTATAACCAAAATAACAGGTAACCATATATTCTTTTTCTTTTGCTTTATTTTAATAATTTTGCCCACCTGTATCCTCCTTCCTGTATTCAATATCAAAAAGCGAAAGACCCTGTGGCGGTGCGGTTGCACCTGCTCTCGTCCTGTCACAGGAGCTTATTATGCCCGGTATATCCGACGGGTCAATTTTACCGCCGCCCACAGCCACAAGCGTGCCTGTAATTATTCTTACCATATTGTATAAAAAGCCGTCTGCCGAGGCATATATGTTAATCTGCCCGTCACCGCAATCCTCTATGTCAAGTCTTTTTATTGTACGCACAGTTGTTTTTACATTTGAGCCTGTTGCCATAAAACCCGAAAAATCGTGCCTGCCCAAAAAATGTGCCGCCGCCTTTCGCATTTTGTCAACATCCAGCTCATAGGGATAAAACCATGCGTAGTGTCTTAAAAACACATCGTCAATTTTCCTGTTTAAAATTTTGTAGCGGTAGGTTTTCCCTGTAAGTGAAAACACAGGATGAAAATCATCGCTTACTGCATAAGCCTCTGTCACACGAATATCATCGGGCAGCGCGCTGTTTAAAGCAAAGGGCAGCTTGTCAAGGGGAATTTTTGTATTGCTTTTAAAGGTTGCACCGTATTTTTGCGCGTGTACCCCCGCATCTGTTCTGCCGCAGCCTGTAACCGTGCTTTTTTCTCCCGTTACCTTTTCAACTGCTTTTTCCAAAGTTTCCTGAACGGTTATGCCGTTTTTCTGTCTTTGAAAACCGTGGTATTCCGTTCCGTCATACATAAGTATTATAAGTATATTCATACAAACCACCCACAAAATACAACCGAAGCCGTAAGTAATACGGCAGGAACTATACTCCACCAGTCTACCGCGGTAATTTTCATCTGACGAAGTCTTGTTCTGCCCTCACCGCCTCGGTAGCATCTGCACTCCATAGCCACCGCAAGATCGTCTGCGCGGCGGAATGCACTTACAAACAGGGGCACCAGCACAGGTATAAGCGCCTTTGCCCTTTTTATTATATTGCCTGTTTCAAAATCCGAGCCTCTTGATGACTGTGCCTTGAGTATTTTGTCGGTTTCCTCTAAAATTGTGGGTATAAATCTCATTGCTATGGTCATCATCATTGCAATCTCGTGTGCAGGCACCTTTATCTTTTTTAAGGGTGACAACAGCTTTTCAATACCGTCTGTCAGCATAATAGGTGATGTTGTAAGAGTCAGCACCGATGTGCCCATTACCAGCAGTACAAGTCGGAGAATCATTTTTATTGCCACCATAACTCCCTCTGCCGTTGCGGTGAAAATCCACCAGGAGAATAAAACCTTTTCGCCGCCTGACATAAATACGTTTATAAGCGATGTAAATATAAGCAGCAGTAAAATGGGTTTTAGCCCTTTGAGTATGTGTTTTATGTGTATTCCCGTCATAAATATAACAATTGCCGTAAAGGCACAGTAAATAAGCATACCCCATATATCGGGCACGCAGAAAAGCAGGATAATATAGAAAAGCACCCATATTATCTTTACTCTTGCATCCATTTTATGAATCGGTGAATTTCCGGGGAAATATTGTCCCAGCGTTATGTCACTCAGCATCTTGTTTCCTCTTTATAAGTTTTAAAAGCTCTTGCTTTGCTTCTTCTACCGTGTAAATATCGGGGCGGATGTCCACACCGTTTCTGCGCAGCCTTAAAATAACTCTGCTTATCTGCGGAATGTTAAGCCCCATGTCCTTAAGCTCGATATTTCGCGAAAATACTTCGCGGGGCGTACCGTCCATTGCCAGTCTGCCCTTGTTCATAACTATTATTCTGTCAGCAACCTTTGCCATGTCCTCCATACTGTGAGATACTAAAATTACAGTATTCTTCCGCTCCTCGTGAAGCTTTTTTAAGGTCAAAAGCAAATCATCTCTGCCGGCAGGATCAAGTCCCGCCGTCGGCTCGTCTAAAACAAGTACATCCGGCTCCATTGCCAAAACTCCTGCTATTGCCACCCTTCTTTTCTGTCCGCCCGACAGGTCAAAGGGGGATTTTTCATAAAGCTCGGGGGCAACGCCCACCAGACGAAAGGCATCTGTAACCCTGCGCTTTATTTCCTCCTCGTCACAACCCAGATTTTTGGGTCCGAAAGCGGCATCCTTAAAACAGGTTTCTTCAAAAAGCTGATACTCGGGGTACTGGAACACAAGTCCCACCTTGCCCTTAAGCTTTGTATTTTTTACTGTTTTGTCGCTTATATCAAGTCCGTTTATCAGCACACTTCCCGATGTAGGCTTTAAAAGTCCCGAAATAATCTGCACAAGTGTGGTCTTGCCTGAACCTGTATGTCCTATAAGTCCGCAAAACTCACCCTCATTTATTTTAAGGTTTATGTCGTGGAGTGCCTCTTTTTCGTTAAGTCCGCCCTGTGAATAGGTGTATTTAAGATTTAAAACCTCAATCAATGCGCTCCACCCCCAATACTCTTAAAAGTTCGTCGGTGCATTCTTCAACGCGTATAATCTTTTCGTCAACCTCGGGGCATTCCCTGTGAAGCTCATACATAAGCTCGGATACCTGCGGTACGTCAAGTCCCACCGCCTTGAGTGCTTCGTTTTGCACAAACACCTCGGCAGGGGGTGCATCCATTAAAATTTTGCCGTCATCCATCACAATAACCCTGTCCGCCTTTGCCGCCTCATCCATATAATGAGTTATAAGTATTATGGTTATTCCAAGATTGCGGTTTAAATCGCGTATTGTATCCATAACCTCGCGCCTGCCCGAAGGGTCAAGCATAGCGGTAGGCTCGTCAAGTACAATATACGAAGGCTGCATAGCAATAACTCCGGCAATGGCAACCCTCTGCTTTTGTCCGCCTGACAAAAGGTGGGGGGCTTTTTTGCGGTGCTCGTACATATTAACCGCACGCAGGGCATTATCCACCCTCTCGCGCAGCTGTCCGTGGGGTACTCCCAGATTTTCGGGGCCAAAGGCTACATCCTCCTCAACAACCGTTGCAACTATCTGGTTGTCAGGGTTTTGAAAAACCATTCCCACATTGCGCCGTATTTCGTATATATTCTTCTCGTCGGCTGTGTCCATTCCGTTTACCAGTATTTTGCCCTCTGTGGGCATAAGAACACCGTTAAACAGCTTGGCAAGTGTTGATTTGCCCGAGCCGTTATGACCCAGCACAGCAACAAACTCGCCCTCTCCAACCTCAAAAGAAAGCTTATCCAAAACAAGTGTTTCCCCTTCTCCGTTTTCGTAAACGTATGAAAGGTCCTTTACTTCTATCATCCTATTCCTCGCTCCATCTTCCTGTTGAACCGCAGGGCAGGTATATTCCGCCCTTTGCCGGAAGTCCTACCTCGTCTGCACGGGTGTGTCCGCCAAATTTCTTTTGTGCGGTCAGTTTTAAAATGTTGCCCGTTACCGAGGGTGAAAGTCCGGTTGTATATGAATTTATTATGAAAAATAAGGGTTTATCCTTTAATATCTGTGTGCAAAGCTCTGCAAGACCAAAAATTTTGTCCTCCATTTTCCAAAGCTCGCCGCCGGGACCTCTGCCGTAGGAGGGCGGGTCCATTATAATGCCGTCGTACTTGTTGCCGCGGCGGATTTCCCTCTGTACAAATTTTTCGCAGTCATCTGCCAGAAACCTTACATATTTATCTCCAAGACCCGAAAGCTCAAGATTCTCTCTCGCCCAGGTAAGCATACCCTTTGACGCATCAACGTGCACAACGTCTGCGCCGGCGCTTGCCGCCGCCAATGTTGCGCCGCCTGTATAGGCAAAAAGGTTAAGCACCTTGCAACCGGGACGTTTTTTTACAGATTCCTTTATAAAGTCCCAGTTTGCCGCCTGCTCGGGGAACAGTCCCGTGTGCTTAAAGCCTGTGGGACGTACATAAAACTTTAAGTCCTTGTATTCTATAATCCACTTTTCGGGCAGCTTTGTAAAGAACTCCCACTGTCCGCCGCCCTTACTGCTTCTGTGGTAATGTCCGTCTACCTTTATTTTGTCAAGGGCACCCGGATTCCCCCATATTATCTGCGGGTCGGGACGCCTTAAAACATATTTGCCCCAGCGTTCTATTTTTTCACCGTTTCCGGTTTCAAGTATTTC
>JAZNUH010000014.1:0-11452 GCA_045592225.1 Clostridia bacterium
TAGCCATGTCGTTCTGTGAGCCAAGGAGTTGGACTTGCCTCTTGTCTTCCTAAGACCGCTTGGCCTCCGACTTACTCCCTCATTATTTTTTAAAGTATTTCCGAGAAAACCTGGTCTGCAACCTTAAGTGTATATTCGATATCTTCTTCTGTGTGTTCTGTAGAAATGTAAATTCTTCCTCGTTTGCAGGAGAATCTGACTCCGTAGCTTTCAAGACCCTGAACAAATTTTCTGTAAAGTTCGGTATCTGCCTTGCTTATCCATTCGCGTAAATCATCCACATCTTCATCAAAACCAAAATAAAGAATAAATACACTTGCTATATTTCGTGCATAAACCTTGATGTTGTATTTTTTTCCAAGCTCCTTAAATCCTTCTGCAAGTCTGCTTGTGAGCTTGTGGAGTTTTTCATATACACCGGGTTTTTCAAGTTCGCTGATTGTAGCAAGTGCTGCTGCAGTACCAACAGGGTTTCCGTTAAATGTGCCTGCGGGTTTAAGAGACTGCATAACATCTTTTCTGCCGCAAACCACACCAAAAGGATAACCGCTTGCAATTGCCTTTGCAAATGTGGATATATCGGGTGTTACACCAAAATATTCCTGTGCACCGCCGAGAGATACACGGAACCCGGTTATTACTTCGTCGAATATGAGTAGGATGTTGTGTTTCTTTGTAAGCTCGCGTACAGCCTGAAGATAACCGGGGCGGGGGAGAATAGGACCTGAATCAAGCATAATTGGTTCCATAATAACAGCTGCTATTTCCTCACCATGTTCCTTAAAAAGCTTTTCCATATATTCAATGTCGTTCCAGGGTACAACATATAAATCATCAGCTGAGCTTAAACGCTGCCCCTTTGAATGTATAATTTTATTGGGCGCTTCCCTGTCACCGAGCTGTTCAAGTGTATCGGCGTCTATACTTATTTTTTCCTCATCTGCCCAGCCGTGATACTGACCTTCAAATTTAACTATTTTCCATTTTCCTGTATATGCTCTGGCAAGACGAAGGGCATACATATCAACTTCTGTGCCTGAATTCTGGTAACTTACTATCTCGGCAGAAGGAATAATTTCGATAAGCTTCTTACTAAGCTGCATAAGTTTTTCTGTAGGTGCGGAATACTGCGTGCCTAAAGGAATCTGTTCCATTACGGCACGGCCAACCGCTTCGGGTGCATGACCAAGTAATACAGGGCCAAACCCCAGTAAATAGTCAATGTATGTATTGCCGTCTACATCATAGAGTTTTGAACCTTTACCGTGTGTCATTGTTATAGGATATTCAGCATAATCAGGAACCTGAAATGAGCTTCCAACACCGTCTACAAGGTATTTTTTTGCTTCTTCGTGAAGCTGTCTGGATTTTTCTGTGTTAAATTTTTTCATAAGTTTTACTCCTTATCAATTTTATCAAATAAACATTTAGTGTAATCAATACCGCGTGCAATTCCGTACCAGTCAAGAAAGCTTGCTTCTTCCAGTGAAACTCCGCCATTAAAGCCTGTATCAAGTACAGCACTTACAATTTCGGGAATGGGAACAATTCCGTTACCTGCAAGCTCAAAGGCAAGGGGAGATACAGATTTTAAATCATTTATGTGAATGGTGTCAATTTTACCGGCTACGGCATTCAAAACTTTCTTCCAATCTCCAAGCGCATACGCATTTGCAGTATCAAAATTGATTGCTACGGGTAAATCCTCAAGTGCGTTAACCGCAGCTATAAATCTATCTATATCAAAAACGTAATCAGGATAATCCCATGCACCCGGCTTTGAGTGATTTTCAAGCAGAATTTTTAATCCTGTCTCTCTCGAAATCTCCGAACATTTTTCAAAGCATTCACGTGCATAAGAAAGCTGAAGCGAATCATCGCAATCCGGATGATGCTGACCAATTGTAAGACGTATATATTCAGCACCTATGGCCGAACTGTTATACATATCCTGTATAGCTGTATGAAGAATTTGGTCTCTCTTTTCTGCAGAAGGGTTTGTAAAGTCAGAGTATGCACTGACCATAAATACAGGAAGAGCAAGCTCAGAGCGTATTTGTTTGATTTCTTCCTCGGACATATCCTTTAAGAAAAGGGCATTTATATCAATTGCATCAAGTCCGAGCTTTTTGGCACGGTTTGACCATGTCTGTATCGATAAACTTCCGTCAAAAAATTTACTGTATAACGAAACAGGTAAACAACTTAATTTTGTAATCATAAGTCCTCCGTTTTTTATCGTTTGCTGTGCATTTTCTCATATTTACGCACAGCTTCGGATATAGTGATAAGGTTTTTGCTTGTTATTCGCGGATGAACAGCACCTTCAGGAGAAATGATATCAACACCATGGTCGAGTGCGTGGTAAACATCATTTATAACGTCTTCGGGTTTGCCGTTTAAAAGCACTACGGGTATGTTTACGCCACCAACAAGTTTCATTTTGCCGGCGTCGGCTTTAAGCTTGTTAAGATTGTTTCTTGAATCAAAGCTTAATGCGTCGAATCCTGTGTCACGGAACAGGTCGACACGGTCGGTTATTTTTCCGCTTAAATGAAAGATAACCGGAGCATATTTTTGTATTTCAAGCATAAGCTCGCGTTCAATGTCCATAACTGTTTGTTTATAACTTTCACGACTTATAAAAAATCCCGCAGCATCTTCGGAAATGGTCATTATATCTGCCCCGGCCTCGATTTGTGCATGTGCAAAATTAATGCACAGCCGTTTTGTTTCATGCAAGAGAGCTATGATTTTTTCGGGAGATAAAATAAGGCAGTTAAGTGTGTTTTGAATGCCGTAAAGGTAAAACACAAGGGAGAGAGGGCCGATTACCTTACCTATAATTGCAGCTTTACCTCCATGGTGTGCTTTTATTATTGAAATTGCGTTTATTACAGCTTTAAGTGGCTTTGCATCCAGGTAATTACGCGGAGGCTGAAAATCCTCGGGGGAGTGTAAAACACTTTTGAAAAATATGCTCGGGTGTTCTCCGTTTCCCCAACCAATGTCACACCCGAGAGAACCGGCTTCGTTATGCGTGCCAAAATAAGGCATTATTGAGTCGAAGCGGAGATGCGTATAGCTCGTTTCTGCAAGGGCGGCAATTCTCGAGGCGTTAAGGCATATACTCGGATAAAAGCATTTAGTTAGTTTCATACATTCAGAATTTGCAAGCGAAACCGAACCTATTACAGGCATTCTGTCGGTGGGCAAGCCTGCCAGAGCGGCAAGCACACGTTCTCTTGGAGTCATTTCGGCACTCATATTTTGCTACCTCTGCTTTCAACAAGGTATTTTTGCAGTATTAATTTTAACATTACTATATCATCAAAGTCACCCATAGGGTCGAAGCCTGTAAGCTTATATAGTTTATCAAGTCTTGTTTTAACGGTATTTCTGTGAAGATAAGCTTCATATGCTGTATTGGCAATGTTAAAATTATTATTTATAAAAGCATTAAAGCATTCGACAAGTCCGCTTACCATTTCATGGTTTTGCATAAGAAGATGGTGGACAATCGCATCAATGGTTTCGGTTTTTATTCTTCCGGGCAGTTTGGAAATAAGGGTGCTATACAAAACATCGCTGTGCTTTATTATTGGCTGTTCCAGATCCATTTTTTTTGCATAGTCGAGACAGTTTATAGAGTCGCGGTATACATTGTAAGCATCTGCAAAGCTTTCAACCATCTCACCGGGAGCAATATAATATTTAAAAATACGATAGGAGTTTAAGATATCAGATACCATCTGACTTATATTATCTATTGCCTGGTATAAAGTATTTGTAGATGTTATTTCAGATATAATCTTAATAACTACAAGGTGATTATCCTGTGTAAGCGCAACAATATCACGCTTATTCATATATGGGTGTTCCTTGATAAGGCGAAGCACGTGATGCTTTGCATCATTTGTCGTACTTTCATACTCAAAGTTCATATTAAAATGTGCAGGGTAATTACTTTCCAGTGTAGCAACGATAATAGCCATAGGGTGGTCTATTCTGTAACCAAGGTCAGCACCGTAGGCAACAATATCATTATAATATATGCGTGCATCTTCGGAAAGCATTCTTGAAACAAGCAGAGTTTCAGTGCGTGCTACTTTATCAATAACAAGTGCTTTTTCACGAAGGTTTGCAACAGCATTGATGAACATTTTAATCGCTTCAGCTTTGATGGGAGAAATAAATGTATTACATTTAAGATAGCCATAAGTACCATCTTTATCCGAAACAGTAAAGAGATTTTCGTCTTTAATGTCAACAGGGAGTCTGCCCGACTCCTTTTCATAGGCATACTCGTTTACATAGTTTCCGTTGGAATCGTAGACATCAACGATAGTATTAAATTCATTTTCAATAGAGTTTTTAAGTAGTATAAGCACTTCACCTGAAATCATTTTTTCACCTGCTACCTTTTTTGTTTTTTACACCCTTATACTATATCATAATATATTTTTATAAAATTTCAAGTGCTATTTGTACAAAAAAATAATAAAAGATATAAAAATAGTGTTTAAAGTGTATATTGATAGCGTTTGTTGTGTGATTTATTATTAGAATATATAAACAGGAATAAGAGGTGATATATAATGCTTATCGGATGTTGTTTGAATTTGCTTGCAACAAAAAGTGCCCCGATTGGTATTGAACAGATAGAAATGATAGCCAAAACCGGCTATGATTATGTGGAACTTCCAATGGCGCGGCTTATGGAGCTTGATGATACAGAATTTAATTTGCTCCGTAAACGCGTTGAAAAGGCAAATATACCTTGCAGAAGCTGTTGCAATCTGCTGCCTGCACATATAAAAGTAACAGGCGCGGATGCGGATTATAATGCTTTGCGTACATACCTGGAAAAAGCAACACAGAGGGCAAAACAGCTTGGAGCATCTGTTCTTGTGTTTGGCAGTCCGGCTTCCAGGAATGTAGAAGGAGATTTTCCCAGAGAAATTGCCATGCTGCAGTTTATAAAAACGCTGCAGATTATGGACGAATATGCGGATGAGTCACTTTCTTTTGTTATAGAGCACGTGTGCAAGCTTGAGGGTAATCTCGTTTATACCGTTAAGGAAGGATGCGCTGTACACGAAATTTGTAAAGCAAAGCATATCGGTGTGCTGGCTGACTCCTACCACATGGCAATTGAAAACGAACCTATTGAAAATATTGCTCTTGCGGGCAGTAATTTATTGCACGTACACACCGCAAACCCTGTTGGAAGAGTTTATCCTGCGGCAGGTGACGGAGTTGATTATAAAAAAATGATGGACGTATTAAAATCTATAAATTATCAGGGCGGTATAAGTGTCGAAGCATTTACAGATAATCCTGAAAAGGATGCTGCAAAAGCACTTGATGTACTTCGCCGCGTGGCTATGTAGGAGGAAGAAAATATGAGAATTTTTGTATGTGGCATATCTAATGAAACTAATACATTTAGTCCTATCTTAATGGATATAGCACAGTTTAAAAAGGCAATTTGGCTTGAGGGCGAAGATGTTTACAAAGTAAAAAGCACTTCCAAGGAAACAAGAGGAACTCTTGACTATCTCGAAGAGCAGGAAGACGTTGAAATTGTACCCGGATTTGTTGCGCACGGAGTAACAGCAGGGCCTGTTAAACAGGAGGATTACGAGTATATGCGTGACCGCCTGATTGCAAGTCTGCGCAATGCTATGCCTGTTGACGGTGTTGTACTCAATATGCATGGCGCTATGCAGTCCGAGCAGTGCTTTGACTGTGAGGGTGAAATATTTGAAAAGGTAAGAGAAATTGTAGGTGCAGACGTACCTGTTACATCTTCTTTTGATTTGCACGCTTGTATAACAAAACAGATGATGAATAATCTGGACGGTATGGCAGCATTTCAGACATACCCACATACTGACCATGCCCGCTCTGGCTATGATGCGGCAAAGGCGTGTGTTGAGCTTGTAAGAAGTAAAGAAAAGGTATCAAAGATATATCTCACAATACCACTTATTCTTGCGGTGGAAAACTGTAATACAGAGAGCGGACCCATTGTGCCGGCTATTGATATGACAAAAAAACTGCTTGGAGTCAGCGATGTTTTATCGGGAGCACTTTGCCTTACACAGCCCTGGCTTGATGTTCCTGATCTGGGATGTCAGATTGCTATGTTTGTAAAACAGGGTGCAGAAAACAAGATAAAAGAAAAAATGACTGAAATTCTTACATATATCTGGGAAAATCGCAAGGAATTTGAAGTATATGTACCGGGAATTGATGAGGCGCTTGAGCAGAGCGTAAACTGTAAAACGCCTGTGTGTATTTCGGAACTTGGTGATATTGTTTCAGCCGGTGGTGCAAGTGACAGTACGGTTGCGCTTGCAGCTCTGCTTAAGAGAACTGATTTACGCCCTGCATGTGTTACGGTTATGGATAGAAAAACTGTTGCAAAGGCTATGGGATTCGGTGTCGGGAACATAGGAGAGTTTGAAATAAGCGGTTCCTTAAATCACGGCTATAACGCACCTGTAAAGATTACAGCAGAGATTTTGTTCTTTAACGGTGACAAGGTTGCCCCTGTTGGAAATACCGAAAAAGGTATGGAATTTGATATGGGCATGAGAGTAACCCTTAAAACTTCGGATGATTTGTATATTATCGTCAGCGAATACCCAAACTATAATCATGATAAGTCAATGATGACAACAATGAATGTTGACCCAAAGGATATGCGTATTATTATACAGAAAACGCACCAGATGTTCAAAGAGGGCTACAGGGATGTTATGGGAGATGCTCTTTATGCTGATACTCCCGGCTTTACAGACAGAAATATTCCAAGATTACCTTTTAAAAATGTGCGTCGCCCCATATACCCGATGGATGCAATGGACGGCGCAGTACCTATCAATGAAAAGTAGCTTTCTCCTTTGGTCGAAAGGATGAATACTATGAATTTTACACAGATTAAGAATTTTATAATGAAATGCAGCAATGATAACATTGCTGCATTTTCTGCTCAGGCAGCTTTTTTTATTATACTTTCTGTTTTTCCGCTTGCATTAATAATAATTACGGTTGTAAAATCCATATACGGGGACACATATTTGGTTTTTGAACTGGTAAAGGATTTTATTCCGGGGTGGCTTGCCCAATTTATTTTGGCTTATTTTAAAGAAATTTCTGTTTTGAGTGAAAGGGTCATTATTTCCTTTGCGTCGGTTACGGTGCTCTATGCTTCATCAAAGGGTATGCTGGCAGTAATACACGGTATATCCAATATTTTTGAAGAGAGAAAAAATCAGGGCTTTATTATTTCCAGAATAAAAGCTATTATATTTACGGTTGTTTTTATTGTTGTAATTATAACCGTGTTAAGCTTGCTTGTTTTATGGAATAGAATACTATGGCAATTTAATTTAGATAATACACTGCTGATTTTAGCGAGAATGTTGATGGCAGTTTGTATGTTGGCTTTTGTATTATCGCTTATATATATGTTCTCTCCTGCGAAAAGAAAAAGCCTTTCAACACAGTTGCCGGGTGCACTTTTCTGCGCGGCAGGGTGGATAGGCTTTTCATATATTTATGCGTATTATATAAGTTACTCTACAAGACACCGGATGCTGTATGGTAGTATAAGTTCACCAATACTATTTATGCTTTGGTTGTATTTTTGTATGTATATTTTTTTTGTCGGAGCAGAAATAAACAATACATTAAAATTTAATCTTTGCAAGACGCAATGCGTTGGTAACAACAAAGAGTGAACTTAAACTCATTGCAGCAGCTGCAATCATCGGGCTTAATGTTATGCCGAAAAAAGGATATAATACACCGGCAGCAACAGGGATGCCGAGAGAATTGTAGAAAAACGCCCAGAAAAGGTTTTGTTTAATGTTTCTGATTGTTTTTTTGGAAATAAGTATTGCTTTATATACATCATTTAAGTCATTCTTCATAAGGACTATGTCAGCAGAATCTATTGCTATATCTGTGCCGTCGCTTACAGCGATTCCAACATCGGCTGAAATAAGAGCAGGGGAGTCGTTTATACCATCTCCGACCATTGCAACCTTTTTGCCATCTTTTTTAAGTTCTGAAACAACCTTTTCTTTATCGGCAGGCATAACCTCGGAAACAACCCGGTCTATATTAAGTCCGGCTGCAACAGCGGATGCGGTAACAGCATTATCACCTGTTAGCATAACAGTTGTAAGGCCTGCGATGTGCATATTGTTTACAGCGGTAATGCTGGAATCCTTTACCTTGTCAGATACTGCGATTATACCGATTATGTTATCATTTTTCGAAAAATACATTACGGTTTTGCCTTGATTTGCAAGTCTTTCTGCCTGAACCGCAAAAGGAGAAATATCCGCACCAAGTTCAGACATATATGCGGCGTTTCCTCCGTGGTAGCATATTCCGTTAATTTCTCCGTATACTCCCTTGCCTGAGAGTGCACCAAAATTATTGACATCGAGTAAAGAAGTTTCAACAGCATATTCTGTAATGGCGTTTGAGAGGGGGTGTTCACTTCCCTTTTCCAGAGAAGCGGCAATTTGTATAAAGTTATCTGTATCGCTTATTATGTCGGTAACAGTCGGCTTGCCCTGGGTAAGTGTACCGGTTTTATCCATTACAACAGTGTCTATATTATGAAGAATTTCAAGTGCTTCTGCAGATTTTACAAGAATACCTTCGCCTGCACATCTGCCTGTTGAAACCATAATGGCTACAGGAGTTGCAAGACCCAGAGCACAGGGACAGGATATAACCAGTACAGATATTCCGGACGAGAGCGCAAAATCTATGCCGTAACCGGCGATCAGCCAAATCAGGGTTGCAATAAAAGCAATTGACATAACAATGGGGACGAAAATACCACTAACTTTATCTGCAAGACGTGCTATGGGTGCTTTTGTTGAACCGGCACTGCGAACAAGCTCAATGATTTGTGATAATGTTGTTTCTTCACCTACACGTGTTGCTTGAATATGCATATAACCGTTTTGGTTTATAGAAGCGGAAATAACGGTATCTCCAATATTTTTTGAAACAGGTATACTTTCTCCTGTTAGTGCAGACTGGTCAACAGAAGAGCTACCCTTTATAACTGTTCCGTCAACAGGAATACTTTCACCCGGCTTGATTACAACTGTATCGCCTGGTACGATTTCGCTGGTGTGAACTGATACCTCTGCACCGTCACGTATAATAACTGCCATGGCAGGAGCAAGTGTGATCAGTTTTTTTACAGCCTGATCTGTTTTGGCTTTTGAACGTTCCTCGAGGAATTTACCCACTGTTACCAAAGTTAGAATCATAGATGCTGACTCAAAATAAAGGTTATGTACCATTTCGGGCTTTTGTGTTACGGTAAAAAAAGCATATATGCCATAAACAAGCGCGGCAGAAGATCCTAATGCAACAAGTGTGTCCATGTTCGGGGATTTATGAAAAAGTGCTTTAAATCCAACAATATAAAACTTACGGTTCACAATAACAACAGGTATGGTTAAAATGAGCTGTATCAAAATAAATACAACAGGATTTGAAGTGAAAAAGTTGGGGAGTGGAGCTCCGAACATATGTCCCATGGAAACATACATAAGAATTACAAGCAAAGCAACGGAAACATACAGACGAATTTTCATATTCAGATAATCAGTATCGCCGGTTTCAATTTTGTTTCCTGCAAGTTCAGCAGTAAACCCGATTTTTTCAATGGCGTTGATAATTTCCTTTGGTGAAGTTGCTTTTTCGTCATATTGACATATTAGAGTTTTTGAAAGGAGATTAACATCAGCCTTAATTACACCTTTTACGCACATTGCAGCACGTTCTGTTGCAGCAGAGCAGGCGGCACATGACATACCACCGATATTAAATTTCTTTTCCATATTATTAATCCCCTTTCGTAATGAGTAGATATTAGTTGCAACTAACTAAAAATATTTTACTACTTTAACAAAAAAATGTCAATAGTAATCGCTTATATTTTTTGTCTGTGTAAAGCAATATTTTCGGCACCGCAGTCCTTGATAATTTTTGCAACTCTGCCGCCGGTTTCTTCATCTACAGGCATACTGAAATAAACTTGTCCGCGTCTTATGATTTCTTCGTATTCGTTTCCATGTTCAGGAGAAATGCCTAAATCGGTAAGCATACCTATTAATCCGCCGCTTACGCCACCTGCAATAAGACCGCTTACGGGACCTGCTGCGGTTAATACACCAAGACCGGGTATAGCAAAAGCACCCATGCCAAACAGTAACCCGGCTGTTCCGCCAATTGCGGCACCGCCCGCTGTTCCGCCGGAGACATTATTGTTTGACAAGGAATAATTCTCTCGGTTATCCAAATTTTCTTCACTGTTTAAGCTTATTATAGATATGTCTTCTGCACGCAACCCGTAATCGCGTATCTGTTCAGCAGCATGCTCGGCCGAGTTGCGTGACTTAAAAACAGCAACAATTGTTTTATTCAAAATTAATCACTCCTTTTGTGAGTATTATTTAATTTTTTGTTAAACAATATACTTTACAAATTACGTTTCCTCTGCTAAAATAATTAGATGAGGTGAAAAGAATGCTTTACACACAAAATATTACACATTGTTGCAGGTATTGTAAGTTTGGTGTATATATTCCAATTCAGCGCGAAACACTGTGCGAATACTCGGGTGTTACCGCTTCTAAAAGCATTTGTAAAAAATATGTTTTTGATCCGTTTAAGCTTAAAGTAAAACGCGCCCGGAATATGGATTTTTCAAAATATAATCCGGAAGATTTTAAAATTGAATAGGAGAATCGGATGAATATTTTCAGACCTAACATAGTTCTTGACAGTTTTTTGGATGTGGATGTACAGACAATGGCTGAAAAGGGGATTCGTTTGTTGATATGCGATATTGACAACACTCTTGTGCCGCACAATTTCCCTGACCCTACTGATGCTGTTAAAGAATTTTTTGCCCGGCTTGATAAAAATGGCATTGATGTTTGTTTTATGACAAATAATAACGCAGACAGAGCCAATGTATTTAATACATCTTTTGGTTATAAGGTTTTAGCGAATGCAAAAAAACCTTGTAAAAAGGCGTATTACGATGCCATGAACATATTTGGTGTAGATGAAACACAGACCGCCGCCATTGGCGATCAGCTTTTTACTGATATATGGGGCGGAAACAGGGCAGGCGTATATACCATACTTGTAAAACCTGTGGAAGTCGGTGGAGAAGGCTGGTTTATTGCATTAAAAAGAAAACTTGAAAAATTATTTATATAAGGAGTGTATGTAAAATGAGTAAGATTGATGTTACCTGTATAGGTATTTTGGTTGCCGATGTTATTACAAAGCCGGTTGACAAAATTCCTGCACCCGGTTTGCTGGAGCGTGTTTCGTCTATTGAAACATATACCGGCGGCTGTGCAATGAGCGCGGGTATTGATATGGCGAAAAT
>JAZNUH010000015.1:0-10749 GCA_045592225.1 Clostridia bacterium
ATTGTAACAAAGGTTGGCCTGTTATACATACATCCTTCAAAGCGGTTGTTTCTTATAATTACATCCTGCACGCCGCCCGACTCGTACCAGTAATCACCGTTGGCTTCAAACTGTATTGAGCATGCGGGTGAGCGGAAGATATTATCCTCCACCACTATTTTACCGCGGCTTGCAAGGAGTATGCTGCGCGCCCTGTTTTTCTGAATTATGTTGCGGCGGAAGTAAAGGTCGGCATATCTGCTTATGTTTTCGGCGCTATCGCCAACGCATACATCTTCAGTTGTTTCGTCAACAGTAAGCCGAACAATATCCGAATTTATGTATTTCACATCTGTAATTGTCTTGCATGTGTAAGGAATAAGGGTATCCGGCTTTAAAATCTGTATTTTTTCTCCGGGGTAGAACATGCGTATTCCCTTTGCCGCTTCGTGTATCTCTTTTACAAATATTTCTTTTTCGCCTTTATTTACAACCTTTGTGTACATACCGTGAATATTGAGTGCATCGTCAAGCTGACCCTCAAAGAAGCAATCCTCAACAGTTACGGTGCCTGTGCAATTTATGAAATGTGTTGCATCTGCATTTGCGGTCCAGTACCTGCCGTCATGCATTTTTGTACTGAATTTTCGCAGTGTTATATCCTTGGTCATCTGCGCCGTAAAGCCCATACCCATACACGAATGTACCGTTACATTTTCGCAAAGCACATTTTCGGCCCCTTCACAGAATATACCAAATCCCATGCGTCGGGATGCGTTCATAACAATTATATTGCCTATCGGCGGATATCTTTTTACTCCGTACAAACGGATTGTATCTTCGTCTATTTCCTCAATCTTTTCCTGACAGATGTTTATTTGCATCGAGTTGTCGCCACCCTGTCTGCCAAGTCCGCCGGTTTCTGCGTCGTACTCTACGTGCCACCATATATTAATTGCCACGCCGTCTATATAATCGGTAACAAGCTCGTCACCACGCATACGGAACTGTTCTTTTCCGTGCATTTTGAGTAAATCTATATATCCGTCACCGTGAGCGATAACCTTTGTCTGCATAACCTGTGTCAAAGGGTTTTCAAGAGTAACATTTTTAATTGACACATTCTTTGAGTTTAATATGCCTACCGATGACATAATGCCGTTTACACGAAGCACAGAATCTGAAAAGTCCAGCTCTATATCCTTCATATTTTCAATAAGCACAGCTATGCGCTTGGGTCCGTTCCAACCGTGATTTGAAACACAGAGATTTCGTTCAAAGCAGTAATCGGGCTTTACATCGTAGACATCCTTGTCAAAAACAACCCTTATGCCACTCTCACCCTTAAGTGAATTCAGCATACAGTAAAGATCATAGCCTGTGTCACCCGATTTTTGATAGTCGTGAAAATAAACTGTTTTCATTCCCCCGCCTCCTTTTGTTACATTATAATCAAGGCATAGAACAATGTAAATAGCAAAATACAAAAATAATATATTAATTTTGTTCAGGAATGCTCATCAAGAGCCACACCAGTAGTATCAGGTCGTATCCCGATATGAAGGGCGGGTTTAAATAACTTGAAAAAACAAGCATCACCTCTGCCAGAATTCCCAATGTGCTTTTAAGCACAAAGCTGTAAAGCACTGTTTTAACAAGTCCTCCGCTAATTTTTTTACTCTCAGCCAAAAGGAGTACATTAACCGCTGTTAACAGCACAAAATATATGACTGTTATAACACCCTTGCCCGAAAAGGACAGTGACATAAGGGGACAATTCATTCCGATAGCTGTCATATAGTTTGGATTAATGTTTTCTCCACCGCCAAATGCAGCGCTGAGCATTTTAAATCTTTGTGCAAACCAGTTTAAATATTCTCCCTCCGCATCTGTAATATAAATACTGTTGCCAAGGCTTTCAAATATATCTGTCACCCTCTCTCGTGTTATAAAAAACACTGCCGCAGATATAAAAATTACCAAAAGTACCAAAGCCTTTTCACCCCTGCCCGTGTAATATGCCGCCTCTATCTCCCCGTTGTCTGCATAAAAAGCAAGGCACAAAAAAGACACCGCAAACATATAAATCTGAGCCAGGGTATCTGTACTGAAAGAGCTTTGTTTGAATATTACTTCCTGCGTCAGCCATATCAAAACAAATACCACTCCATAATATATCGCTGTATTAACGTGTCTCCACACGCCGCTAAATCTGTTTATTACCGCAATCAGGCCGGCGCATACAAAAGGCCACAATGACAAAAGCATATACCGCAGTTCATACTCCGGCTTCCCGCCGCAGTACAAAACCATTAATACAGTTATCAAAATCCATATAACACAGATAAGCGGTACCGTTCCTTTACTTTTTACGTGTTTTATTTCATAAAACGCTACAGCAGAAATCACCGGAATAAGCACCGCCTTTACGACCATGAATTCTATGTCTGTAAAAGCGGTGTAATTACCACAGGCGAAAAGTGCAATTATTGCGGCTGTCATAGCGCAAAGTACAACCTTTTTATTAATGTTCATCGTTTACCTCCTCAACCGAAAGATGCCGAAATTTCGCTGTTTCAGTCGGATTCAGATCACTCTCTTTCGGTTATCAGCAGTGTGATTTCTCCCTTGCGTCTACTTACAATTTTTTTCACTATGCTATAAAGCTCCGCCCTTATTTCTTCCGCATCTTTTTTCTTGTTTTCATATATTTCAATGTAATCATCCACACCGCAAATCAAAAGTCTGTTACCAAGCATAAAGGTAACAATCTCCGGAATGTCATTCCACCGTCCGTGATGGTGTTTTATTTTCAGTCTGTGACAGACCCTGCTGTCCATATATTCATCGGGCAAGCTGTCTCTCTGCGTAATTACCAGCACCGTCTGCTCAGTATCCCCTCTTTTTTCAAGACATATATATCCGTATAGTATTTTGTTTTTTGCAAGCCTCCACGGAAACAACAGATTTCCGTTTTTAATATTAGCCGCATAATTTCCCTTAAAAATCACATTACTCGTATTCTTCATGTGCTCGCCTGAAAGCCCTCCTGTTTACATATTCAAGGTATTTAAGTCTCATTTTGCAAACCCTTTTCCCAAAAGCCAGCATCTGTTTAGAGTAAACCAATGTATTGGGGTGGTAATGCGGGTTTTTCCATATTCCCATATCACTCCTGCCAAAGTATCTGAGTATAGCGGCGGCGAGAGCCGTACTTCTGCTCTCGCCGCTGTCACAACAAACGTAAAGTGTTCCAATATCTGCATTTTCTTCAATGAATTTTTTCACATGGAGACCATCTATATAATTAAATGCAAAAAACGACCGGAAATCTCTCGTGTCCATAACCTCCACCCTATACACAGCATCGAGGTAACAAAGCCTTTCCCTGTCCGCATTTTCCATGGTCAGCAAAATAGCAATCGTCTTTTCGTCAGGAAGTTCTCTGTCCAGCTTTTCATACAGTTCTTTTATTGAGCAAACATAAAGCTTTTTATAATCCGCCAGTTTCATGCCCGTCACCTGCAGATATGGAATATTTCATATTTTCTTCTGAGAATACTGTAAGTCCTTCTCAGCGCCTTGCCCCTGTCATCAAGGTCGAAACAATCATCATCAAACCTCAGCGCGCCACTTACAACCTTTGTGTCCGGGTATCCCGCCTTAAAATAGTCTTTTGTAATACGCACGCCTTCAATTCTGTCTGTGTTTACACTTACAGGAATATAAACATCATAGGGCGCATTGCCGTTTTCCGAGCCTTCAAACCATATACGCAAAAGCCCGGGGCAGTATTCTTCAAGCTCTCCAAAAGTGAGATGTGCATTTTTAAAGCCGCTCAGCATAATGGCTACAAGATGCTTGTTGCCGTCAACCACGTAACAGGTTTCACCTATTACATTAATGATAATATTTTTTTCGCCACTGTTTTTGTACTCTTTATTAAGGTAATTTATAATTCCGTTTTGTGCAATATAGTCTGCATGCTCGAAGATAATATCTCTGCAAGCCTCATCGGTACAAAAATGACGGTCATGCCCGGGTGATGAAATTGCATCCATAACCTTAAAATCCATAACTTGGTTTTTTGTTAACATATTGCATCCTTCTTTCTTTTTTTGTTTACATTTATTTTAGCATCTTTTTTCTTGTTTGTATATGATTTTAAGTTGATACTCAGTTGATTTTTTTAATATGCGCTCGGTTGACAAACAAATTATTCTGTTATACAATTTAATTTATAATTATATTGAATTTAAAAAGGGGTGATTTTGTGAAAATAATTGCGGCAGAAAGTTTTGACAGTGCAGATATTTTTGACATTAAATATTTATGCGCCCTTTGCAAAAATCTTGGTGTTCAGGAATCAGCGCTTGGCGGTTGCATTTTTAATATACTCGGGCGTATACCCGACAATGCTTCCTTTAGCAGAGTTAAGAATTACAGTAACCTTATAGTTCCCAAAGCTTTACACTATGCTATGAATGACTTTGCAATAAATGCTTCTGTACCCCTTTATAATTACAAACTCATACCCGACCCCAAAACAGAATCCATAAAAAACGAAATACACAATAAAATAAATATAACCGCCAATATTACAACGCTCGGTGAGCTATATAACTCCTCTGCTGAGCCCGATTTTTTCATTGACAAAACCACCTTTAACAGACTTGAAGATTTTTTATGTTCAACCCACTGCTGCAAAGTCGTACCCGATGAATTGGCGACAGTTTATCCCGAATGTGCATCTCTGCTTGCCGAGCTTACAAAGGCTGCACAAAATCCGGATATTTCTCCACTTACACTGAGTCTTTATATTGCTATATACAACACATATATTATCGGTAAAGCCAGAAAAATATCCTCTCCGAAGGTCCTGCAACCTGCATCCGAAAAACAGGCCGACCTGTACTTTATACCCTGTCGTTCAACCATGCAAGGCAGGAATTACACCTGCGACTGGTCACAGCATATTAAAATGAGTTATAATGAGCAAACCAAAAATCACGAGGCTTTTGTATCCTTTAAAAAGGGCGATTCCTTTAAGATAAGCAAAAAACACTGGCAAAACACACTTGAATTTAAGCATCTGCTACATCAGGGTGATGTAGCAGAACCAGAAAACGATTTTGTTGGTGGTTGTAATATAAGAGTTACCCAAGACGGAATATATCACATATGTACCAACGGTAAAAACATATCCTGTTCCCGCACAGGTCCTGCACTCCACAGCATGTGGCAGATATCCGGTTGCTTTGCTGCCTGTCCCCATAAGGCGTGGGTCTGTGATGATGCTGATAGCTTTCTTAAAACTGCCTCCTCGCCCTTACCCGATGCCTACCCTGATGCACTGTTTGACTGTTACACAAAAACTTTAGGCCTTAACGCCGGCGATCAGTTTAAAATCTGTGTTGTTGACGATTCGGGCCACTGGGTGCGCTCTGCAGATGCACGGCATATACAAAACACCCAATACGATTTTGGGTTTGGGGATGACATCTGCGGTCCCAATATTCTTGCAAACAACTCGGGCAGATACACCTTTTATCTGCTGGTAGAAAAAGAGCCCTCCGATATTTTGGCAAAACTTGTTCTGATATGGAAAAAACAGCCTTAACGGCTGTTTTTTATTAGTTTGTCTCTGTGGCTTTTTTATCTCTGCCTGCAAATTTTATCACAAGATTCATCATAACTGTTACTGCCACCATCAGTCCCGCTGCTATATAAAGTGCAGGATTATATGTACCGAGCATGTCATAGCTCAGGTTTGCAAGGGGTGCACCCAGAGCATAACCTGCGGAGTTCACAGAAACAATTATACCTAAAACCTTGTCATAGGATTTTTCACCGAAAAGATCGCCTGCACAAATGGGCAGCATAATGGTTTCAAGAGGAAGTGCAAGTGATGAGAACGCTCCGTAAATCAGTGCCAGAATCATTCCTGCGTGTGATTTTGTCACCAATGAAAGTACCAGCATTACTATTACCGCTGTTACATAGCAAAGATTAAGTGTTTTGCGAAGCCCTGCTTTATCGTAGCAGACACCCACACCTATTTTGAATACGGTAAGCATAATTGAATGCAAGCTCACCACCCATGCAACAAAGCTATCCGACAAACCCACGTCTCTTAAAAGAGGTGCCGCAACACCGCCTGTTCCCTGCAAAATCATTCCTGTCATAAAAATGCAGACAAGGGCAAAATAAAAGTATTTTCTTTTTCGTATTTCCGAAAAAGGTAATCCCGTCCAGGTTTTTCCCTTAGGCTTCTTTTTCATGTCTGTCGGTTGGTTATCGTCAATGTGCGGACAGTTTTTCAAAAGAGAAACAACTATTATACCCACAACAATTAAAATCACTGCAACCAGGCGGTATGCATCACGATAGCCAAACTGTGTGCCCTGCTGATAAATAATAGGCGAAACAACCTGAACGGACAGTGCAGCACCTATTCCGTTAGCTGCCAGAACAAAGCCCATAACTGTTCCTCTTTTTTCCTTAAACCACTTGCCAATAAGTGAGCCTACCATTGTGGTTGTAGTCCATGAAAGACCTATTCCCAAAAACATTCCACCTGCGTAAAACACAAACACATTTGTTCCCACAGAGTATAAAGCACACGAAATAATAAGTGAAATAAAGCCCGCGGCTATCAGTTTTCTTTCTCCAAACCTGTAAATGAGTGTACCAAAAAACAGATTTACTATTGATGTTGTTATGTATCTGCAGCTGTCGTTAATAGCAAATGTGCTTCTCGATATTGAAAGGGCCTCGGTAATTGCCGCAATATACACGCTTTTACTCGAACTGCAAAATCCAAGCACAGTAAAAACCATTAAGAAACTGGCGGCAGCTATTACCCATTTGTACTCAATTTTCGCTTTTGAGCCTTTTATCTCATTCATTTTGTTTATGCTCCTTTTTTTTACATTGTCTTGATTATACCCCTCGCGCATGATATAATCAAATATAAATATATAAATACATATTATTTATAGAAATAAATATAGAGGTGTGTGTCATGAATCTTGCAGAAAAATATGTTTACGCGATATACAGGGAGAAAAGCTTTTCAAAGGCAGCAAAAAAGCTTTATATTGCACAGTCTTCATTGAGTCTTACCGTTCAGAAGCTTGAAAAGAATCTCGGTTTTATTATTTTTGACCGCTCAACTTCGCCTGTTTCCCTTACACGCGAGGGAAAAATTTATACAGAGTATCTGGAAGAAATTATGGAGCAGGAAAAAAATATGTACCGCCGAATACACTCGGCTTCGCACCCCACCGATGAAACCATTGCCGTCGGCAATGCATTTTTTGTTTCTCGCTTTCTTCTGCCCGATGCCTGCAGTAAATTTTGTAAGTCTTTTCCCAATGTTGAAGTAAAAATAAACATGGGTGAAACAAGCTTTTATTCAGACCTTTTTGAAATGCTTGACAAGGGCACTCTAGATATGCTGATAGGAATTCGTTTTGACGATAAAAACTATACAGGCATACCACTTTTGCAAGAAAAATATGTAATAGCGCTCAGCAAAAAATATCACGGTGCCGATGCTTTGGAGCCTTATTCCTGCACATATAAAGAAATTTTGTCAGGAAACATTCCTCCTGACAAAATAATTTATGACTACAGCCTTTTCAAAAATATTGAGTTTTTAAAAATAAACAGCTCGGGTATTATATGGGAGGATATGTCCAATTTTTTAATGCATTGCCCCCTCTCGCCATGTAATATATCAAGCTGCAGAAATATAGATGTTATTTATGATATGATGCTCTCGGGTCTTGGCGCCGCAATAACCACAGATGCGGTAATTTCTTACCACTCACCCGACGATAATGTTTTATATTTTGTTGTAGATACCCCTAAACCCACCTGTCAATCCTATGTTATATACAAAAAGGATAAACTGCTTTCCGGGAGTATGCAGGGATTTATAGATATTTTGTGCAAAACTGCGGAGGAAATTAAAGAAAGACCCGTCAGGTGACGGGTCTTTTTTTGAAAACAAAGCCGTTGATATTATTTAACATTTAAAAAATAACTTTGGATCCGTATGATGGCGAATAAACATCGGCTGCTCTGTCAAAGCCAAATTTATCGTAATATTTTTCGTTGATGACCGAGATTATTTGTTCTGCTTTGGCTTTTTCAACAAGCGCTACAACGCATCCTCCAAGACCTGCACCAACAAGCTCACTTCCCAAAACGCCGTCGGTTGCGTTAAGAACATCACACAGATAGTCTATTTCCTCGGTAGAACAATCGTATGAACCGCATTGAAGTGAAATATCGGCATTTTCGGCGATGAGCTTATCCAGCATTTCATCCGTGACTCTGTCTGCATTAACCCTGTCGCCATTATGGCTTATTTTAATCAATCCACCAAGTTCTTCGTACTTTGATTCACCCAGCAATTCCATAAACTTCTCAGCTCTGACACATTCCGAAACACCGTAAAGGCACACGCCTCTGAGATCGTAAACTCCCGGGTCTGCATGATTTGAAAAAATCCGACGAATTTTTTCCTTATATTCGGGTAGCAGCATTTCTATACCTCCACGCGTTATAGTTTCGGGTATTGCTCTGATAATTTTATATATGTCGCTATAAGGCTTTACTTTTGATATGTCTCTGAATTCTGTAAACCCATAATCCGGGAAAAGTCTTTTTATAAGCATAAACGCAAATTCATAGGATGCAACCTTCGCGTTATATTTATCCTTGCTTTCTTCCGATTTTTTTGCCATTATCATACTGTTTGCAACTATTACCGAATAGTCATCCGAAAAAAATGCACTCGCACCAACCTTGAAGGGTTTAAACTCAAGGTGCACTATCTTGCCGGTTCTTCCGCACTTCATTGCCGCGTGGTCTCCGGCACCGCCTCTCGAACCTACAAACCACTCACCTTCACCGCAAAGGGATATAAAATCATCATCAGATATATTAAGGCAATTTAGTGCCACAATTGCTTCCATTGTTGCAACAACAATGCTCGAGGATGAAGAAAGTCCTGCCGCCATAGGTATCATTCCCGATGCAGCAATATTCATTCCGCAAAGGGCTTCTTCATTATCAAACTGTGCTCTTATCACTGCACTTTTTATATAGTTTGACCAGCAACCCTTGCTTTCCTTTCTCTCCCGTACAACCCTTTCATCTCCAAGAAAATCAAGCCACTTTTCATATTTCTTATCTCCCAGTGTAGAACCGATAGAAAAAGTCTTATCAGGGAATAATGAATCTACATTGGTGATGTTTACCATATCATCCTCTCGCGGAGATACAACAAAAACAATATCCTTATCGGTTGCCATTACATTTATGCCGCCACCTCTGTGGTCGATATGTCTTCCCAAAAGATTTACACGACCAGGAGAACGGGTTATAACCACTTTTTTATCGCCGAATTTTTCAACAAATAACTTAAGTACATCGGTATAACGTTGTCGCTGGCTTAAAACTTCATCCCCATAAAGCAGCTCTAAATCATCATCCAGCTTTCCGTTTTTTATATCGTCAATAAGCTGAGACGCTGTTCTCATAAAATGCGTGCTGATTTCACGCAATTCGTCTTTTGTGCTGTATGTAAGCATATCATCTGCAAGCTTAACTTCATAAATTACCGCATCATCGTTGAGTGAGAATTTTTCAAGTGCATCAGTTAAATATATTTCGCCCTGCGCATTATCAGAGCCTATCCCTGCAATAATGTTAACTGCCTCGTCAACATCAAAGCAATACAGCCCTGCATTAGAATGCTTTGCAGCAAGCACCTCATCCGCCGTAAATTCTTTACCGCAAAGAGTAACTGTTCCCGAAGGTTTATTTGCCAACGCCAGTTTTAATACCTTTTGAGCTTTTTTGGCATTAAGCTTTATTTCCTTTAAGGTTTCCTCATAGCGTCCTACGGGAACATCTGCAAGCTTCATAAGCGCCGCATCAGCAAATTCCACCACACCATAGGGTTTTCCGCCGGCAGTTACAATACGGCCACCGTTAAAATTAGCTGACAAGGGCTGAACGCCCCAAACAACCTTTGCATCCTTGGATTTTTTTAGCAAATCCTGTATTACAGGGGTTGCAATAATTTTATCCCCCATTGAAACAATTACAGGGCCTGAATATCCAATGCTCTGAAGTGCCTTAAGCCCACACAATGCCGCATGTCCCGTTCCCTTTTGCTCCTTCTGGTAAGCATATACAACGCCTTCTTCACCATCAAGACAATCCATTACACTGTAAGCATTATGGCCTATAACAATTACAAATCTTGTAACACCTGCCTGCCTCATGTTGTTAATTATTCTTTTAATTGTAGGAATACCTGCACAGTCAAAACACACTTTATTTTTGGAGTCATCCCCCATTCTTGTTCCTTTTCCTGCACAAAGAATAATTGCTGCAGCATTCATTTTTTCGTTCCCCCTGTGAAATTCAGCTTTGGTCATAAACTTTTGGGTGTCAATTTAAAATTATAGATACTTTAATTATAACATTATGATTATTATATTTCAATAAGTCTTTTTATTTTTGTGGTTTTTACGTGTAGGTTTACAATAGATGTGTTACATTCCGATATATTTTGATACGAGGAAATCTCGTATCAAAATATATCGCCAAAAATAATAGCGAATAGAAACTTTTTGTGTTAAAGTTTAAGTACCACCAAAAACCACACAGAAAGGAATCCTATTCGCTATGAATACAATAACACAAACTATGAGGTTTAGGCAAGCAATAATTGAATATTCTTTAAAA
>JAZNUH010000016.1:0-22319 GCA_045592225.1 Clostridia bacterium
GTATAGCTCCCATTCGGGCTTTCTCTTTTTATCTTTATTTTTTTCCTTCATTTTATTATTCATCTCCTTTGCATAAATAGTATGCTCGGAATTTGCAATATAATTATTATATCACCTGCTATAGATTATAGATAAAAAATAATCGATAAAAATTATCGATTTTGTTGACAGTAAATTTTTTAAAGTGTATAATATAGTTAATAATATTGTGCAGGAGTGTATGGTGTTGTTAATTTTGTACATTTTGAGTTTGGAAAGCGAACACAAATCTGCACGACAAATTATTATATTATAAGAAAGAAGGGTTTTTATGAAAAAATTATTGGCAATGGTCATCACAGTAATGATGCTGTTGACAATGGCAGTGGTAATGCCTGTTTCGGCAGCAAACTTAACTACTGTAGGTCCTAACCTTGTTAACAACAGTGGATTTGAAACAGATGCAGTTAACAATTCTACTGAAATCGCAGGTTGGGAACATGTAAACGCTGACAACAAAATGTATTTGTGGAACACAGTGGGAAGCGTATACAATCCTCCCTCTGACGGAAGTTTTGTTGTTTATATCGGAAAAAACGGTGTGGCTGCAGGTTTGAAACAGACAATTACTCTTGACGAATCTGCTGACTGGTACACAAGTCAGGATAAGTATGCGTTTGACCTTGTTGCAGATATGTATGGCAGTAACGGCAATACATATATTAAAGCAACTGTTTACAATGCAGATAAGAGTTTGTCCACAACACAGACATTCAATCATGTATATAGCGAACCAATAAGCGGTTTGGCTACAGGTTACTATGCTCTTACATCCAACAAAATGAACTATGATATTACCGTTGGTTTTACAGGTCTTATAGCTTCACTGGGTGCAACTGCAAAGTACATCGAAATTGAAATGGGTACCTCCAACGAAGGCTCATGGGATAATGTACGACTTATTCCCAGACTTAACCTTGTAACAAACGGTAGCTTTGAAGCAGATGCCGGACAGACATATGTAAATGTAGCCAGCCCGGCAGGAAATGCAACCATTACCGGTTGGACGCGCACAAGTGCAACACCCCATTATCGTGTAATTAATCGTTATAGACACTATCTTGTTCCTAATGACGGCTCGAACCTTATTCAGGCCGAAGCCGGTGTTGATACTATAATGCAGGAAATTACACTGGATGATGATGCTGACTATTATACAAACCAGTCAACCTATGCCTTTGAATTATCCTTTTGGTACTACCATAATGCAAGGATAACTGTAACTGCATACTCTGCAAACAAAACTAAGTCTTCATCCACAACTCTTATGCCCTGTACAACCGGATTAGGCGGTACGGCCGGATATTTCATGCAAAGAGCAACCATGAATCTGGATGATATAATAGAGTCGGTTGGTAAAGCAAAGTACATTGCTATTGAACTTAGCTCGCCCGGAACACAGTCGGGTTGGGATAATATTGTTCTTACTCCTGTAAAGACAACAAGACTGCCTAACCTTGTAACAAACGGCAGCTTTGAAGAAGATGTTGACCCCAACCCCGGTCAGGGCAATCCTCCCAGCGGAGATACCGCAGACTATGACCTTGCAGGCTGGACGCAGCTTAGTGATACTGTAAAAATGGTAGCATGGTCAACAGCACCTACAAGTGGATTCAACCCTGCTACAAGTGGCAGCAATGTTGCTTATGCAAAGAGCGCAGGTACATTTGGCTTGTCACAGACAATTACACTGGAAAATGATTCTGATTACTATGTAAATCAGAGTGCATACAAGTTTGTTGTATCCTATGACACATATAGCGGTGGCGGTACATATCCCTACTGTATAATTACTTTGACAACTGCGGAAGGTGCTTCAACAACAGTTCAGTATGCTCAGTATTTTAATGCAGAAGACCTGGTAAAAGCAAGAATGTACCATAATGAATTTGATTTGACAGGTTTAATTAATACTCTTGCGTTACCCGCAAAAACCATTACAATAACACTTCAGGCAAGCAACGAGCTTTGTATCGACAATGTCAAGCTTACTCCCTATCCCGCGGACGAAGTGGCAGATACAAATAAGCTGACAAATGGAAGCTTTGAAGCTATAACAGAAGGCAGTCCTGATAGCTGGAGAGTATTGGAATATGATCACGATTTGTATTCGCTATATACTACTGCAGAGGGAAACGTTCCCAAGGGCAGTAATGCTATAAAGCTTACCAATGTTCAGGATGTAGTAGTAAATGAAGAAACCGGAGACACCAAGAACTATGGTGGAACACTTACACAGAATGTTTCTGTTGAAAAAGGCAAATACTATCAGCTTAAGTATAAATATAAAGCAAATATGGAAGAGGCAGTGCTTATCACTATCAGCAACACAAGAAACTGGTCAAAGCTTCTTGATGAGTCTGCTCCTGCATCATCTGTATGGGTGATGGGCAAGAAGTGGATAAAAGCCGAAGAGGACATGACTATTGAAATTGCAATAAGATGCCATCCCAATACCGTAGGAGCAGTGGTTTGCTATGATGACATTTATTTTGAGGAAGTAGTAGATCCCAATACAGACAACCTTGTTTTCAACGGAAGCTTTGAATTGGATGCCGTAGGTGACACTACAATAGTTGGCTGGAAGCAGATGCACGCTACTGATTTATACTCTGTAAAGAATGCGGCACAATTGGGTGATGTTGCCGATGGTGACAATATGATTCAGCATGGTGTAGGAAACGTATCAACAGATGCTGTACTGACACAGACTGTAGCTATAGGCGATTATGATTATGAAAACAATAAAAACTATGACTACGAGCTTGGTTTTACAATAGGCTACCTTTGGGGCGGATATCCCACAGTATATGTTGACTATTACTTTGAAGACGATACAAATAACTTTACAAACCGTATTATAATGAGAAGAACTCAGGAAGATATGGATAATTACACAGCAACACCTGAAGAGCCCAACGATATTTATTACCTGCTGGCTGCCGGTCAGGTAGCGCATGTAACATTCAATCTGGGCGATTATTATGGTGACATAACCAGTCCGCTGAAAGCCATCAGAATCAGACTGGATGTTCAGAACTGGGGTGCGGCTTACGATAATGTAACACTCCGTTGCCTGGATAATATAAACACTGTTGAGATAATTGATGCTAACGGAAATGCAATAGACAGCATTACAACTAATGCCGCAGCTGCTTACACAGCAAAAGCAACATACTACGGCACGGATACAGGCGCTATGTCCTGGATTGTTGTCTATACAAAGGATGCAAATGGCGTTCTCCGTCTTGCAAACGTGGCAAGCGCAGCTGTAGCAGGCGATGGTATTGCCAATACGAGTGCAACACTTTCGGGTATTAATGCTACTGCAGGTACAACTGTTGTTAAGGCATTCATTCTTGGAACAGAGAATAACTCTGTTGCAAGCACAATGATTGACTAATATCAAACTGACAAATAAGCAAGCCTGTTTATCAGGCTTGCTTTTTGCATATAATAATTAAGAAAAAAACAGTATAAAAAAGGGTGCAAAAGCCCCGTTTTTACTGAAAAAACAGGACTTTTATAAAAAAAATACCATATTAGCTAAAAAAATTAAAAAAAGTGTTGCTTTTTTATTATTTAAGTGATACAATAATTTCATAACGTTATGAAAAGGGGGGAAACTCAATGAATAAAGCAGAATTAGTAGCTGCTATCGCAGCTAAGTCCGATCTTTCCAAGAAGGATGCAGATAAGGTTTTGACATCGGTTATCGGAGCAATCACAGATGCACTCATCGCTGGTGACAAGGTGCAGCTCGTTGGTTTTGGTACATTTGAAACTCGCAATCGTGCAGCTCGTAAGGGCAAAAATCCCCAGACCGGCGCAGAGGTTATGATTCCTGCTGCTAAGGTTCCGGTATTTAAGGCTGGTAAAGCTCTTAAGGACAGCGTAAAATAAGGACAGAATAAGAAAATCGTTTTCAAAGCAATTTGAAAACGATTTTTGTTTTGTGTACATCTAATTGATAATTGATTATCGGAAAGAATAAAGGGTTAAGAAAAAGCCTTCCCCTTCGGCGGTGGATGAGGTGGAAACAAACATAAACAACCTATCAGCCACAAGGTTACAACTTATTCAGAAGCGGATTTTATATGAAAAATAGCTATATGTTAATGGTAAAAAATAGTGCAAAAAAATTTTTAACTTTTTTTAAAAAAACTATTGCAATTAGAAAAAAAATGTAGTACAATATTTGGTGCTGTGACATGACATACGATGAAATGGGAGGTTGCCGAAGGTACTTCGGGTTTTTCCATGGAGAATGTCCGATTCATGAAATTGGGCGACAGTCACTGTACACTAAGTTGCAAAATGGATACTGTATGCTTACTTTTACGGCATATAAGTCCTATTCCATAGCTTCTTAATTGTGCCCGGATATGCGTATGCGTATGCTGGGTTTAAATTTGGGGCGATGCGAAACGCACGGCACTGTGTATGGTATTCTCGTCTGTCGGCGTGTCAAAAAGAAATATTTTAAGGAGGCGAGATCATGGCAGCAAAGCAGAGAATCAGAATACGTTTAAAATCGTATGACCACGCTCTTATCGATCAGTCCGCAGAAAAGATAGTTGAAACCGCAAAGAGAACAGGTTCAACAGTGTCCGGACCCATTCCTCTTCCCACAGAAAAGGAAATCGTTACAATCTTAAGAGCAGTACACAAGTACAAGGATTCCAGAGAGCAGTTTGAAATGAGAACTCATAAGAGACTCATCGACATCTTAGCTCCCACACCCAAGACAGTTGAAGCTCTTGGTAATCTGGATGTACCTGCAGGCGTTAGTATTGAAATTAAACTTGTCAATAAAGACGCTAGGTAAATGTTGGCTATATAATAAGGTAGTCAACCAATAACCAAATAAGGAGGAAATTATTCATGAACAAGGCAATCATAGGAAGAAAAATTGATATGACACAGTTTTTCACTCCTGAAGGAAAGCTTCTGCCTGTTACAGTAGTTGAAGCAGGTCCTTGCTTCGTAGCTCAGAAGAAAACTGTTGATAACGATGGTTATGATGCAGTACAGATGAGCTTTGGAGCAATCAAAGAGAAAAAGGTTAACAAGCCTATGAAGGGTCACTTTGCAAAAGCAAATGTTGCTCCCGCAAAAGTTCTGAAGGAATTCAGACTTGAAAACGCAGCTGAAATGAGTGTTGGCGACGAAATTAAAGTTGACATTTTTGAAGCAGGCGAAAAGGTAGACGTTACAGGAACATCCAAAGGTAAAGGATATGCAGGTACCGTTAAGCGTTTCGGAACACACAGAGGTCCCATGAAGCACGGTTCCAAGTATCACAGAGGCCCCGGTTCAATGGGCGCTTGCTCCACACCTTCCAAGGTTATGAAGGGTAAGAAGCTTCCCGGTCATATGGGTGTTGACAAAGTAACAATCCAGAATCTTGACATCGTTAAGGTTGACACAGAGAGAAATCTCTTACTTATAAAGGGAGCTATTCCCGGTCCTCGCGGAGGCATAGTAGCAATAAAGAATTCAGTTAAAGCTTAACTGTAACTCATTTAGGAAGGAGGATTTAACATGCCAAAAACTGCTTTATATAAAATGGACGGTAGCAAGGTCGGCGAAATCGAGCTGAACGAAAGCATTTTCGGACAGGAAGTAAACACATCCGCAATGCATGCTGTCGTTGTAAATTATCTCGCAAATCAGAGACAGGGCACACAGAGCGCAAAAACTCGTTCTGAAGTTGCCGGTGGCGGCGCAAAGCCCTGGAGACAGAAGGGCACAGGCCGTGCAAGACAGGGTAGTATCCGTGCTGCACAGTGGATTAAGGGCGGAATCATCTTCGCACCCAAGCCCCGTGAATACAGATACACACTTAACAAGAAACTGAGACAGGTTGCTTTAAAATCCGCTCTCAGCTCCAAGGTTTCTGAAAACGAACTGATTGTTTTAGATGCTCTCGAATGTGCAGAAATCAAAACAAAACAGATTACAGAAATGCTTAAGAATCTCGATGTAACAGGTAAGGCTCTTATCGTTACAGGCGACAAGAATGAAAATGCTTACTTGTCTGCAAGAAATATCCATGGCGTTGACGTTGCCTTTGTAGGTATGTTGAATGTTTACGATATTTTAAACCATGACAAACTCATTTTAGTTCGCGATGCTGTTGAAAAAATAGAGGAGGTGTACGCATAATGAATGCACATGATATTATATTGCGTCCCGTTATTTCGGAGCACAGCATGGAAATGCTTCAGGAAAGAAAATACACCTTCGAAGTTGCTATGAAGGCTAACAAAATCCAGATTAAGCAGGCTATCGAAGAAGTATTTCCCGGCGTTAAGGTAGAAAACGTAACAACAATGAGAGTTCTCGGAAAAATAAAGAGAATGGGCAGAAACGAAGGCAGAAGACCTAACTGGAAAAAAGCCATCGTAAAGCTCGCTGAGAACAGCAAGACAATCGAATTCTTCGAAGGTCTTATATAAAGTGAGGAGTGATTTAAATGGCTATTAAAAAATATAAACCTACTTCTCCGGCGCGCAGATTTATGACGGTTTCCGCCTTTGATGAAATCACCAAGTTTGAACCCGAACGTTCATTGCTTGAACCCAAGAAAAAGCATGCTGGTAGAAATTCATACGGCAGAATCACCGTTCGTCATCATGGCGGCGGAAATAAACAGAAGTACAGAATAATCGACTTCAAGCGTGACAAGATGGATATGCCCGCTACTGTAATCGGTATCGAGTACGATCCTAACAGAACAGCTAACATCGCACTTCTTCAGTACGAAGACGGCGAAAAGAGATACATCATTGCTCCCTATGGTCTTACAGACGGAGACGTTGTTATCTCTAGTGCATCAGCAGATATCAAACCCGGTAATGCGCTTCCTATAAGCTCCATTCCCGTTGGTACTCTGATTCACAACATCGAGCTCGCACCCGGCAAGGGCGGACAGCTTGTTCGTTCCGCTGGTAACAGTGCACAGCTGATGGCTAAAGAAGGCAAATATGCACAGGTAAGACTTCCCTCTGGTGAAGTTAGAATGATCAGACTTGAGTGCAAAGCTACAATCGGTCAGGTTGGAAACATTGACAGCGAAAACGTTTCCATCGGTAAGGCTGGTAGAAAGCGCCATATGGGTATCAGACCTACAGTTCGTGGTGTTGTTATGAACCCCAACGACCATCCCCACGGTGGTGGTGAAGGTAAGTCCCCCATTGGTATGCCCAGCCCTGTTACTCCCTGGGGTAAACCTGCACTTGGTCTTAAGACTCGTAAGAAGAAAAAGGAAAGCGACAAATTCATTGTTAAGCGCCGTAACCAAAAGTAATGGGAAGGAGGATGTCTTATGGGAAGATCAGTTAAAAAAGGACCTTTCGTTGAAGAAAGACTTATTAATCGCATAATTGAACTTAATAAAACCGGAGATAAAAAGGTTTTAAAGACCTGGTCAAGAAGCTCCACTATTTTCCCCGATATGGTTGGACACACAATTGCAGTTCATGATGGACGCAAGCACGTGCCCGTGTACGTTACGGAGGATATGGTAGGACATAAGCTCGGCGAGTTTGCACCTACAAGAACTTACAGAGGTCATGCCGGAGCAAAGACCACAGGAAAATAAAAAATCTAATCTTTATCTGTGAGAGGAGGATTAACAATGGCTGATAAAACATCTGCAAGCGCAACCTTGCGTTACGCAAGAATATCACCCCGTAAGGTGAAGCTTGTTATAGATCTTATAAGAAATAAGCCTGTTGGAGTTGCTATGGGTATTCTCCAGAACACTCCCAAGGCTGCATCAGAACTGCTCATAAAGCTGCTCGGTTCCGCAATTGCTAACGCAGAAAACAATTTCGGATTAAGCGCAGACAAACTGTATGTATCAGAGGCATACGCTAACGAAGGACCTACCTTAAAGCGTATCCGCCCCAGAGCACAGGGAAGAGCGTTCAGAATCAGAAAGAGAACTAGCCACATTACACTGGTGGTTAAGGAAAAAGAGTAAGGAGGCGAACCTATGGGTCAGAAAGTACATCCGCACGGACTGAGAGTCGGTATTATTAAGGACTGGGATTCCAGATGGTATGCCGATGATAGCGTGTTCGGAGATAACATTATCGAAGACCACAAAATTAGAAATTTTGTAAAGAAAAAGCTGTTTTTAGCCGGAATCGCTAAGATTGAAATCGAAAAGGCTACAAACAAAGTAAGAGTATTTATCCATGCTGCAAAGCCCGGTATGATTATCGGTAAGAACGGTGCAGAAATTGATAAGCTCAAGGAAGAACTCGAAGCTTTAACAGGCAAGAGTGTTTCGGTTAACATTGTAGAAGTTAAAAATGCAGATACAAATGCACAGCTGGTTGCTGAAAACATTGCTGCACAGCTCGAAAAGAGAGTATCCTTCAGAAGAGCTATGAAATCAGTAATGCAGAGAGCTATGAAGCTTGGTGCAAAGGGTATCAAAACAACATGTTCAGGTAGACTTGGCGGTGCAGAAATTGCACGTTCTGAGCATTACCATGAGGGAACAATTCCTCTCCAGACCATAAGAGCTGACATTGACTACGGTTTCTATGAAGCTAACACCACATACGGTAAGATTGGTGTTAAGGTTTGGATCTACAAGGGAGAAGTCCTTCCGGAAAGCAGAAAGGCTCCTAAAGCGGAAGGAGGCAGAAAATAATGTTAATGCCTAAAAGAGTTAAACATAGAAGAGTTTTCCGTGGCAGAATGACAGGTAAAGCTCTTCGTGGTAACGTAGTATCATACGGTGATTACGGTATCCAGGCTACAGAACCTGCTTGGATTACATCCAACCAGATTGAAGCAGCCCGTATCGCTATGACACGTTACATCAAGAGAGGTGGTCAGGTTTGGATTAAAATCTTCCCTGACAAGCCCGTAACAGAAAAACCCGCTGAAACTCGAATGGGTAGCGGTAAAGGTTCACCTGAATACTGGGTGGCAGTTGTAAAACCGGGTAGAGTTTTATTCGAAATTGGTGGCGTATCCGAAGAAGTTGCACGCGAAGCTATGCGTCTTGCAATGCACAAGCTGCCTTTAAAGTGTAAATTCGTTGCCCGTGAAACAGCAGGAACGGAGGTTGAGACTGATGAAGCTTAAAGAAATTAAAGAGATGCCCGTACAGCAACTTCAAGATCAACTTTTGGATCTTAAGAAAGAACTGTTCAATTTACGCTTTCAGCACGCAACAAATCAGCTGGACAATCCTATGAGAATTGTTGAAGTTAAAAAGACAATCGCAAGGATTAAGACAGTACTGAGAGAAACTGAAATCAAATCCGGTGAAACCGTTTGATGAAAGGAGGAAGCGAGATGGCTGAAGAAAGAAACGCGCGTAAAGTTAGAATCGGCACAGTTGTTAGTGACAAGATGGACAAAACTATCGTTGTTGCCGTTAAAAACAGCGTAAAGCATAAACTTTACAACAAGATTGTAAAGAGAACCTATAAGCTTAAAGCACATGATGAAGAAAACATCTGTGGTATAGGTGATAGAGTAAAAGTTATGGAAACAAGACCTCTCAGCAAAGATAAGAGATGGAGACTTGTTGAAATTGTAGAAAAGGCAAGATAAAAGCGGAAGGAGTGAATGTAAGTGGTTCAACAACAGACGCTGCTTAAGGTCGCAGACAACACCGGCGCTAAAGAAATTATGTGCATACGTTGTCTGGGCGGATCACTTAAGAAATATGCTAACGTCGGCGATGTTATTGTTGCTTCTGTTAAGAAGGCAACACCCGGCGGAGTTGTAAAGAAAGGCGAGGTAGTCAAAGCCGTTGTAGTTCGTACAGTAAAGGGTCTTAAGAGACCTGACGGAAGCTATATAAAGTTTGACGAAAACGCAGCCGTCATTATAAGAGAAGACAAAAACCCGAGAGGTACCCGTATCTTTGGACCGGTAGCTCGCGAACTTCGTGACAAGGATTATATGAAGATTATATCCTTGGCTCCGGAAGTATTATAAGGAGGTGGCGGTAGTGAGTAAAAAGATGCATATTAAAAAAGACGATATGGTTATCGTAACCTCAGGTGTTGACAAGAACAAAAAGGGTAAGGTTCTCAAGGTTCTTCCCGATGCAGGTAAGGTTGTTGTGGAAGGCGTTGGACTCGTTACCAAGCATGTAAAGCCCAGAAGACAGGGCGAAGCAGGCGGCATCATGAAGCAGGAAGCTGCTATCTATGCGTCCAAGGTAATGCACATCTGCAATAAGTGTAACAAAGCTACACGTATTGCAAGAAAAGTTCTTGAAAACGGTAAAACAGTTCGTGTTTGCAAAAAATGCGGCGAAACATTTAACGATTAATTTATGTGAAAGGAGGAAATGCCAGTGTCAAGAATGAAGGAAAAATACACCAGCGAAGTAGCTCCCGCACTTATGCAGAAATTCAGCTATAAGAGCACAATGCAGATTCCCAAGCTTGAAAAGGTTGTTATCAACATCGGACTTGGTGAAGCTAAAGAAAATCCCAAGGCTATTGAAGCAGCTTGTGGAGATATCGAAAAAATCACAGGTCAGAAGCCCGTTGTAACAAAGGCTAAGAAGTCTGTAGCTAACTTCAAGTTAAGACAGGGCATGAATATAGGCTGTAAAGTAACACTCAGAAGCGAGAAAATGTATGAATTTGTTGACAGATTGTTCAACGTTGCTCTTCCCAGAGTAAGAGACTTCAGAGGAATAAACGCAAACTCCTTTGACGGCAGAGGAAATTATTCGATGGGTATAAAGGAACAACTCATTTTCCCCGAAATAGAATACGATAAGGTAGACAAGGTAAGAGGTATGGATATTATATTCGTAACTACTGCCAATACCGACGAAGAGGCGCGTGAACTGTTAACATTAATGGGCGCACCTTTCGCAAAAAACTGAGTGGAGGTAAAATAAAATGGCAAAAAAATCAATGATTTTAAAACAGCAGCGTACGCCGAAATTCAGCACAAGAGCATATAACAGATGCAAGATATGCGGAAGACCTCATGCGTATCTGAGAAAGTACGGCATCTGCCGTATCTGCTTCAGGGAATTGGCTTATCGCGGTCAGATCCCCGGCGTAAAGAAGGCAAGCTGGTAAAATTTAAAGCCACTGAAAAGGAGGTAGTAACATGCAAATAACAGATCCCATTGCTGATATGCTGACACGTATCAGAAATGCGAATTCCGCAAAGCATGAGACTGTTGATGTGCCTGCTTCGAACATAAAGAAAGCAATCGCTGAAATTTTAAACGAAGAAGGTTATATCAAGGGTTATCAGGTTATAGATGATGACAAACAGGGAATAATCAAAATCACATTAAAATACGGAGCTAACAAAGAAAAGGTTATATCCGGTCTTAAGAGAATTTCAAAACCGGGTCTTCGCGTTTACGCAAGCTGCGAAGAACTGCCCAGAGTACTTAAGGGTCTCGGTATTGCAATTATTTCCACATCCAAGGGTATCATGACTGACAAAAAGGCAAGATCCCTGAATGTTGGCGGAGAGGTATTAGCTTTTATTTGGTAGTATTAATATTAGAAATGGTGGTGAGACACAATGTCGAGAATAGGAAAAATGCCTATTACCGTTCCTGCCGGAGTTGATGTTAAAATCGGTGCCGGTAATGAAGTAACAGTAAAAGGTCCTAAGGGTACTCTTTCACAGAAGCTTCATGAGGATATGATTATAAAAATGGACGGTGGCGTAATCACAATTGAACGCCCGTCTGAAATAAAGGAGCATAAGTCGCTTCACGGTCTGACACGTTCTCTGCTTGCTAACATGGTTGAAGGTGTAACAACCGGATTCCAGAAGGAACTCGAGATTAACGGTGTTGGATACAGAGCACAGATGCAGGGTAAAACACTGGTACTCAACCTTGGTTACTCCCATCCCGTAGAGATGGAACCCGTTGACGGAATCGAGATTGAAGTGCCTGCACCCAACAAAATCATTGTTAAGGGTGCTGACAAGCAGCTGGTTGGACATATCGCTGCTATTATCCGTGAAAAGAGATTGCCTGAACCTTACAAGGGCAAGGGTATCAAGTATGTAACCGAGTATATCCGCCGCAAGGAGGGTAAAGCCGGTAAAGCTAAAGCTTAAGAGAGGAGCTGTATGAGATGATAAATAAGCCGTCAAGTAATAAGGCAAGGCTTAAACGCCATATGAGAATAAGAAATCATATTTCTGGTACAGCAGAACGTCCCAGACTCAATGTTTTCAGAAGTCTCAAAAACATTTATGCTCAGATTATCGATGATGAGAAGGGCGTAACACTGGTTGCTGCATCCTCACTTGAGATTGAAGGCAACGGCGGAAACAAAGACGCAGCTAAAGAAGTTGGCAAACTTGTTGCTAAGAAAGCTGCTGAAAAAGGAATCAAAGCGGTTATCTTTGACCGCGGCGGATACATTTACCATGGACGCGTAGCAGAGTTAGCTGACGGAGCTCGCGAAGGCGGTCTGGAATTTTAAAGAAGGAGGGAGACCATGGCAGAGAGAATTGATCCCACAACATTGGATATAAAAGAAAAAGTAGTTACAATCAGCCGTGTTGCTAAGGTTGTTAAGGGCGGACGTAATTTCAGATTTACAGCTCTCGTAGTTGTAGGTGACGAAAACGGTCATGTAGGTAGCGGACTTGGTAAGGCTGCTGAAATCCCCGATGCAATCAGAAAAGGTATTGAAGACGCAAAGAAGAACATGATTTCTGTTCCTCTCCTCGACGGAACATTACCTCATGAAACAATCGGCGAATACGGTGCAGGCAGAGTGCTCATGAAGCCGGCTGCAGAAGGTACAGGCGTTATCGCCGGTGGCCCCGTGCGTGCCGTAATGGAGCTTGCAGGTGTAAGAAATGTTCGTACAAAGTCACTTCGCAGCAACAACGCTAAAAACGTTGTTAATGCAACAATTGAAGGACTTAGAAGCATGAAATGCGCTGAACAGGTTGCAAAGCTTCGTGGCAAGAGCGTAGAAGAATTGTAAGATAGGAGGGTTTACACTTGGCTAAACTCAAAGTTACTCTTAAAAAAAGTGTTATCGGCCAGAAGAAAGATCAGATAGCCACAGTTGAGGCACTCGGTCTTAAGAAAATCCGCGATGTTGTTGAACATAACGATACACCTCAGATTAGAGGCATGATAAACAAAGTTTCGCATTTACTTTCGGTCGAAGAAGTTTAATAGAAGGGGAGGTGTAGCAAATGAAATTATATGAGCTTAGTCCTGCTCCCGGCAGCAAAGAAAAGGCTAACAGAAAAGGTAGAGGCCCCGGTTCCGGTAACGGTAAAACCGCAGGCAGAGGTCATAAAGGACAGAACGCACGTTCAGGCGGCGGTGTACGTCCCGGATTTGAAGGCGGACAGATGCCTTTATTTAGACGCTTACCTAAAAGAGGATTCAAAAATATATTTGCTAAAAAGTATGTAGAGGTTAACGTATCTGACCTTAACAAACTTGCTGCAGGAACCGAAGTTACAGCAGAGGTTCTTCGCGCAGAGGGAATTATCAGCAAGGTATGTGACGGAATAGTTGTTCTCGGAAGAGGCGAACTTGACAAGGCACTTACAGTAAAGGCTGCAAGAATTTCCGAATCAGCAAAACAGAAAATCGAAGCTGCAGGCGGGAAGGCGGAGGTGATGTAAAGTGTTTAGCGTACTTCGAAACGCATGGAAAATTCCTGAACTTAGGAAAAAAATACTTTACACCCTGTTGTTGATTGTTGTATTCAGATTCGGTTCGGTTATACCCGTACCGTGGCTGAACTCCGAAATGCTGAAACAGCTGGTTAATGCAAATGAAAACACCATCTTCAGCATTATGGATACATTCTCCGGTGGTTCCTTCAGTAATGCGACGATTTTTGCAATGGGTATCACACCCTACATTAACTCGTCAATTATTATTCAGCTTCTGACAGTTGCAATTCCCGCACTGGAAAGACTGAGTAAAGAAGGTCCCGAAGGCAGAAAGAAAATCAATGCAATAGTTCGTTGGGGAACAGTTGTTTTAGGTTTCATTCAGGCAGCAGGACTTTACATCGGACTGCAGAATGCAGGTGGCGGTGCAAGTCTTGTAGAAAACGAAGGAATACTCACATTCTGTGTAATCGTACTGAGCTTTACAGCAGGTACAGCATTCCTTATGTGGCTGGGTGAAGAAATTACAGAAAAGGGAATTGGTAACGGTATTTCAATGATTATCTTTGCAGGTATCGTATCCCGTATCCCCAGCATGGCATATGCACTGTGGCAGAACTTCCACACAAACTGGATTGTTCTCGTAGCAGTAGTAATCGGAGCACTTCTTCTGGTTACTTTCGTTGTACTGTTCAACGAAGCAGAAAGAAGAATTCCCGTACAGTATGCAAAGAGAGTAGTTGGCAGAAAGATGTACGGTGGACAGAGCACACATATTCCGATCAAGGTTACAATGGCGGGTGTTATTCCTATCATCTTCGCGATGAGCATCATGTCATTCCCCGGAACAATCGTGTCTTTGGTTAACCCCAATGCTACTACAGGATTTATGGGTTGGATGAAGAACTTCTTCTCCCAGAGCAATCCCTTCTACTCCATAGTATAC
Organism: Clostridia bacterium; assembly: GCA_045592225.1. Classification (GTDB taxonomy): domain Bacteria; phylum Bacillota; class Clostridia; order UMGS1883; family UMGS1540; genus JAZNUH01. The sequence goes on from JAZNUH010000016.1 coordinate 14,615, forward strand.
TTCATTCTGATTGTTGCTTTCACATACTTCTACACAGCGATTACATTTAATCCCATTGAAGTATCAAACAACATGAAGAAAAACGGTGGTTTTGTACCGGGTATCCGTCCCGGCAAGCCCACAAGTGATTACATTGCAAAAGTGGTTTCCAGAATTACTCTGGCTGGTGCAATATTCCTTGGTGTTATAGCAATACTTCCTATACTGCTTTCACTGATTAACCCTGCACTGGCAAGCGTAAGTATCGGCGGAACATCACTGCTCATCGTAGTTGGTGTTGCACTCGAAACTGTAAGACAGCTTGAATCACAGATGCTTATGAGACACTATAAAGGATTCCTTGAATAGACATTGAAAGGATAGTGACATAAAATGAGAATTATCTTAATGGGCCCTCCCGGATCGGGAAAGGGTACACAGGCAGAGGTACTGTCCGAACGTCTTGGAATTCCCACAATTTCAACCGGAGCTATGATACGAGCAGAAATTCGTGAAAATACTCCTCTCGGTGCGCAGGCACAGGGATATATAAACGAAGGACAGCTTGTTCCTGATGATGTTATCATCGGTATGATAGAGGTAAGACTTGCTAAAGACGACTGCAAAAACGGATTTATCTTGGATGGTTTTCCGCGTACAGTCAAGCAGGCAGAGGCACTCTCTGAAATGGGTATTTTAGGTGAATATAAAGTACTCAACCTCGATGTTCCGGATGAGGAAATCGTTAAACGTCTTTCGGGTCGTCGCGAATGTCCCGTGTGCAGCGCGACATATCATGTGGCTTTCAAGCCTCCTGTAGTCGAGAATGTTTGCGATAAGTGTGGTAAGGAACTGATTACAAGACCTGATGACACAATCGAAACAGTTCAGAAACGACTTAAGGTATACCATGATCAGACAGAACCGGTGAAGGATTACTATAAAGCAACAGGCAAAATGGTAAACGCATCGGGACTCGGAACAGTTGAAGATGCCATGAAAGCTGTATTAACAGCTCTCGGGGTGGCAGAATGATTTGGATTAAAAACGATAAAGAAATCGAAGCCATGCGTAAGGCTGGCAGACTCACCGGAGAAACACTTCTCATGCTTGAGAAGATGATTGCTCCGGGGGTCACAACCAATGAGCTTAACGCAGCAGCTGAAGATTTCATAACAAAACACGGAGCGAGGCCGTCATTTAAAAACTACAGAGGTTATCCTAAGGCGGTCTGCACATCGGTAAATTCGGTGGTTGTACACGGAATACCCGGTAACACAGTGCTTCATGAGGGGGACATTATCAGTATTGATGTGGGAGCATATTTAAATGGCTTTCACGGCGATGCTGCAAGGACCTACGCAGTCGGTGAAATTTCCGACAATGCAAAAAAACTCATTGAGGTTACAAAACAAAGTTTCTTCGAAGGCATTAAGTTTGCCAAAGACGGAAACAGACTGGGTGATTTGTCATCAGCTATTCAGAATTATGCCGAACAATACGGATACGGAGTTGTAAGAGACCTGGTCGGTCACGGCATAGGCGGTGCACTCCATGAAGATCCGGATGTTCCTAATTATGGGAAGGCAGGCAAAGGAATAAGGCTCCGCAAGGGGATGACCATTGCAGTTGAGCCCATGATAAACGAGGGCAGCTATGACGTTTCGGTTATGCCTGACGGTTGGACAATCAAAACTGTTGATGGTAAGCTTTCAGCTCACTACGAAAACACGATAGTCATTACTGACGGCGAACCAGAACTTTTAACGCTCTGGGATGAAAGTTTGTAAGAGGTGATTTACTTGGATATTGAAGCAGGCAGTTTGGTTTATTCCGGTGCCGGCAGAGATAAGGGCGGAATATTTGTTGTAATGTCGTTGGAAGGTGAATATTGTTACCTTTGCGACGGCAAATCAAGAAAGTGTGCAAAGCCTAAGAAAAAGAAGCTCAAACACGTTAAATCCGCACAAAAGGTTTGTGAAACCTTGAAGAACAAAATTGTCCTTGGAGAAAAACTTACAAATGCCGAAATAAGAAAAAGTATAGCGGCTTGTATGGATGAGCAGACAGGCTGAAAAGGAGGTAGTTACTTTGGCAAAAGATGATGTTTTAGAACTTGAAGGAACAGTCATAGAAGCGTTGCCTAACGCGATGTTCCAGGTTGAACTTCAGAACGGTCATCGTATACTCGCGCACATATCAGGAAAGCTCCGTATGAATTTTATTAAAATTCTGCCGGGTGATAAAGTTACTGTAGAACTCTCTCCGTATGATTTGACGCGAGGAAGAATTACTTGGAGAGCAAAATAAAGGAGGTAATTTAAATGAAGGTCAGACCCTCAGTTAAACCCATTTGTGAAAAATGCAAGATCATTAAAAGAAAAGGCAGAGTAATGGTTATATGCGAAAACCCTAAACATAAGCAGAAGCAGGGTTAATAAAAATAAGCTGTTGAGAGCGGCTGTGTGGAGTAACCTCCACAAAATCAATAGTTTAATATATATTAACTGCATTTTAGGAGGTGTAATTAAAGTATGGCGAGAATAGCCGGAGTTGACCTGCCGAGAGAAAAGAGAATTGAAATAGGACTTACCTATATATTCGGTATCGGCAGAAGCAGTGCAGAAAAAATTATTAAAGAAACAGGTATCAATCCTGACACACGCGTAAAAGACTTAACAGAAGATGAGCTTGCGAAGCTCAGAGATGTCATAGACAAGGACTACAAGGTTGAAGGTGATCTGCGTCGTAGCGTAGCACTGGACATCAAGCGTCTTGTTGAAATTGGCTGCTACCGTGGTGTAAGACATAGAAAAGGTCTTCCCGTAAGAGGTCAGAGAACAAAGACAAACGCTCGTACACGTAAAGGTCCCAGAAAGACTATGGCTAACAAGAAAAAATAAAGGAGGATTTTGAAAATGGCAAAAACTGCGGCAAAAAGAACGACACGTAAAAGACGTGAGCGTAAAAACATTGAACGCGGAGCAGCTCATATTCGTTCCTCGTTTAATAACACAATCGTAACAATTACAGATACAGCAGGAAATGCTATTTCCTGGGCAAGTGCCGGTGAAATGGGATTCCGTGGATCTAAGAAAAGCACTCCCTTTGCTGCACAGACAGCAGCTGAAACAGCAGCTAAAGCAGCAATGGAACATGGTCTTAAGACTGTTGAAGTATACGTTAAAGGCCCCGGAGCAGGTCGTGAAGCTGCGATTCGTGCTCTGCAGGCAGCCGGAATTGAAGTTAGCATGATTAAGGATGTTACTCCTATTCCTCATAACGGATGCCGTCCGCCCAAGCGTAGAAGAGTTTGATTTTTTGGAGGTGAATTTACATGGCTAGATATACCGGTCCGGTATGCAGACTGTGCCGCCGCGAAGGAATGAAACTCTTCCTGAAAGGTGACCGCTGCTATACTGCAAAATGTGCATTAAGTAAAAGAAGTTACGCTCCCGGTCAGCATGGACAGGGTCGTAAGAAAATGTCAGAATACGGATTACAGTTAAGAGAAAAACAGAAGGTAAGAAGATACTATGGCGTACTTGAAAGCCAGTTCGCAAAATACTTTGAAATGGCTAACAAGAAAGCCGGCGTAACAGGTGAAAACCTGCTTCAGATTCTTGAAAGCAGACTTGATAATGTAATATATCGTTTGGGATTTGCTCTTTCTCGCCCCGAAGCTCGCCAGCTGGTAAGCCACGGACACTTTACTGTAAACGGACGTAAGGTAAACATTCCTTCCTACCTGGTTAAGCCCGGTGAAGTGATTGCAGTTGCTGAGAAGAGTAAGAGCCTGCCTAAAATCAAGACAGTGCTTGAAAACACAGAAGGAAAAGTAGTTCCCAAGTGGCTCGAGCTTGATGCTAACACAAAATCAGCAAAAGTAGTTGCTCTGGCTGACCGTGAAGATATTGATTTGCAGGTTCAGGAAACACTTATCGTCGAGCTGTACTCGAAATAAAGGTAAGCGAATCCACCCTCGAAAAAACAATCAAAAAAGAAGGAGGGTATTGTATTGAAAGAGATAACCATAGAAAAGCCCAGAATAGAATGTGTAGAACTGGACGGATGCTACGGAAAATATGTTTTAGAACCCCTTGAGAGAGGATACGGTACAACACTGGGTAACTCCTTAAGAAGAATTATGCTCTCTTCACTGCCCGGCGCAGCTGCTACATCAATTAAAATTGATGGTGTATTGCACGAATTTTCAACAATTCCCGGCGTAGTTGAAGATGTAACAGAAATCGTTCTTAACATAAAGCAGATTGTAGTTAAACTCCATTCTGACGGGCCCAAAACAGTATATATTGAAGCAAACGGTCCTTGCGAGATTTGTGCAGGAGATATAAAGGGAGATGCAGATATTGAAATCTTCAATCCCGACCTCCATATTGCTACTCTCAACGAAGATGCTAAGCTTTACATGGAAATTACAATCAACAAGGGCAGAGGATACGTTTCTGCAGAACGCAATAAACGTATCAGCCAGCCTGTAATTGGTCTTATACCGGTAGATTCAATCTACACACCGGTTCCCAAGGTAAACTTCGCAGTTGAGAACACTCGTGTAGGACAGATAACAGATTATGACAAGCTCACACTTGAGGTTTGGACTAACGGAACATTAACTCCGAACGAAGCAGTCAGCCTCGGAGCGAAAATCTTAAACGAACACCTGAATCTGTTTATCGACCTTTCCGACAATGCAAAGAATACTGAAATCATGGTTGAAAAGGAAGAAAGCAAAAAGGAAAAGGTGCTCGAGATGACAATCGAAGAGCTGGATCTTTCGGTTCGTTCTTACAACTGTCTGAAACGTGCCGGAATCAATACAGTAGAAGATTTGATTCAGAAGACCGAAGAGGATATGATGAAAGTCAGAAACCTCGGAAGAAAATCGCTTGAAGAAGTTATTAACAAGCTTGTCGGATTGGGACTTTCCCTGTCAACAGAGGAAGAATAAACATTTAATATAGGAGGTGTGTGAATATGCCCAGAAAATTAGGCAGACCTACTGATCAGAGAAAAGCTATGCTCAGAGGTATGGTAACAGCTTTCCTGGAAAACGGTAAGATGATGACAACAGTTACACGTGCAAAGGAACTGCAGCCCATCGCAGAAAAAATGATATCTCTTGGTAAGGCAAACACCCTGCACACAAGAAGGCAGGCATTGGCGTATATCACCAAAGAAGACGTTGTGTACAAGCTGTTTTCGGACATCGCACCGAAATATGCTGACAGAAACGGCGGATATACAAGAATAATCAAAGCTGGAAACAGACGTGGAGATTCTGCTCCCATGGCTCTTATTGAACTGGTGGACTAATTTAGTTTGTTTTCAAATTACAGCGACCGAACACAGTTTTTTGTTCGGTCGCTTGATTTTTGTGTAAGTGTTATGGTATATTATGAGTAGCAATGAAAGGAATGATGTGTTATGATTAGTATAGAAAAGCTTGAAAAATTTTTTATAGACGATATTTTCGCCATGAATATGGGAATTAAAATTGAAAATGTTTCGGACGGCTGTGCAAGCTGCTCGATGGAGATAAATAAAAGCTTGTATAATGCAGGTAATAATGTTCAGGGCGGAGCTATTTTTACACTCGCTGACTTCACCTTTGCCGTTGCCGCAAACGCAACAGGCAGACATACTGTGTCGCAGGGGGCAAACATTACATTTATCCGCCCCGGCACAGGTACTAAACTCACTGCAACTGCAGAACGTATTTCCGAGGGTAGAAGTACCTGCCTTTACGGCGTAACCGTTACCGATGATAAAGGTAAAAAGGTTGCCTATGCCACAGTTAATGGATTTATTGTGGGCGAACTTGATTTATAATAAGAATAACGGGGTATTGTTTTTACCCAGTCTTGACACGAGTAAGAATTGTGTCGAATGGTGTTGAATACTGCAGAAAGAAGGTATATTTTATGAAAAAAATATTAGCAATGGTTATCACTTTAGCATTTATTTGCTCATCGTTTGTAGTTTATGCAGATACAAATAGTGAGCACGATTGTAGTGATTGGGCTGTGAACAGCATTTCAATTGCTGATGCAATAGGTCTTATTAGTGTTGATGAAACATATCTGTACAGTGCACCGATTTCGCGTGAGACTTTTTGTGAATTGATATATAATTTAATATTAACCACTGATTATTTTGAAAATTGGTATGATGAAGAGACAAAAGGCGGAACACAACCGATAGCACCATTTGCAAAACGACCTTTTGATGACTGTACTAATAATGCGGTGTATGATTTATACAATCATAATATCGTTGCGGGGAAATCTATAACCGAATTTGCGCCAAACGAAACTCTAACACGAGAAGAAGCTGCAACGATTATCGTTCGTATGATAAATATTGTTCATCCTCTACCTACAACGGAAATGTACTATTCCTATGATGATGTTGATGAAATGGCAGAGTGGTCTTTACAAGCCATACAGATAATAAGTAATTTGGGGTTTATGCAGGGCGTAGGAAATAATAAGTTTGCACCTAAAGATACTTACACGGTAGAAGAAGCGATTGTAACCATATTAAGAGTTTATAATGCTTTAAATAATTCAACTGCTGATCAGAAAAAAGGTGTGCAAAATAATGCGTTTGAATTAGGATACTATGGAAAAGAAGGCTGGGTAGGAGAAAGTGTAGATTTTCAGTTAGGTGAAGCGGTGGCTATTGCTATAGCTGATGATGTTTTTTTACAAATTGAAGGTGCTGATTTTATTGATAAAACAACTGTTGTAGTTGATGAAACATATGATGAGAAATGTTTTATAGTAAGCAGATATAAAGAACTTGTTCCGGGCGGGGATTTGTCTGTAATTATTAGAAAATCAGATGGTAAGATTTTGAAAGTTATTGCAGGTGAATAATTGTTGACATGACACAAGGACTGTTTTTGTTAAGTTTCAACTCGTGTCAAGTCCAGACAATTTAAAAGAATAGTTTGCCGATAATAAATATTTACATATCGGGCAGGAAAATCTAATATTCCTGCGGGTTCTGATGGGAAATGTTTAAGGAAATTTATAGGGGTGATGCCTGTGTGGTTGCGCGAAAAACAGTGAAAAAATAGTAGGTCTTATTATTCACTGTTCTCCCGACTTGACACGAACTATGTAAAGAGTGTCGAAGTTTGTTGAAAAGGAGTTATACAGATGAAAAATATTATTTTAAAAAAGATAGGTATTTTAATTATTGGTATAAGCATTGCTGCTTCTTCAATAACAGTAAGCGCTCATCCAGGACGAACTGATGCTAAAGGTGGACATGCAGTAAGAACGGAAGGATGGGGTTATGAAATTGGAACATATCACTATCATGATAAAAAATATGAAAATATTATTCCGGTTGAAAAAGAAACAGGAAAACCAACAGAAGTTACTATCATTGTAAAAGGAGAAAATGTAATTTTTGATCAAAAACCTGTAATCATTGATGGAAGAACACTTGTTCCAGTAAGATATGTTGTGGAAAAATTGGGTTATAATGTGGAATGGGACGGAACAACCCAAACAGTATACATTAAAAATGCCACTATGCCGAATTTGGCTGTTCAAGGAGAAGGTATCAAGGTTTTAGTTAATAATGAATTGATACAATTTGATGTTTCGCCTGTAATTATTAATGGAAGAACTCTGATACCAATTAGGTCTGTTGTGGAAAAAATGGGATGTACAGTAGATTGGGATGGAGATTT
>JAZNUH010000017.1:0-10040 GCA_045592225.1 Clostridia bacterium
AGAGTGGATAAAATAGATGACAGTGTTTTTGCAATGGCGGGTAACAAGGAGAGAAAAATGGGTACCGGCGGTATGACAACAAAAATCCGTGCGGCGCAGATTGCAACAGAAAAAGGGATTGATATGATTGTTGCAAACGGAGAAGACCCTGAAATTCTCTACGAAATTTTTGACGGAAAAGAGAAAGGAACGCTTTTTGCGGCTGTAAAATGAAGAAAATATTTTTAGGTTTACTTTGTCTGACAGGTGTAATAGCAATATTTGATTTACCGCTGGCAGTTATGCTTTTGGCATCTCTGGCGGTATATCTTATGTCTGCATTTCTTTTAAGGGGTGCAAAGCTTGATAAAAAAGCATGGATAACCCTTGGTATAGGTGTGCTGGCAGGCAATATATTTATTTTAATTTACAATCATTTTCAAAGCTTTATACCCTATTGGGACTATGCCGGATATTACCTTGAAGGCTTACACGGCAGAGAGGATATGTATAGCAATCTGCCCGAATTTTTAAGACAGGTATATGTATCAATGCTTGAAAGTGATTATACAAAGCTGCCGGCTTTTTTTGTGTCACCGCTGCTTGCAAAGGTCAGCGGAAGCTACGGTGCGTATATTCTAATTAATTATAATTTGTTTGTTGTACCCTTTTTTATTGCGCTCTCTACTCTTGTTTGTAAAATCAACAAATCATATATGGCTTTTATTTTTCTGTTTCCGCCATTTTTAAACCCTCTTTTGCGCGGGTATATTGATGCGGTGGGACTTTTGTATGTAGCTGTTCTGTTGTATGTAATTTATAAGGATGACTTTGAAAAAGTTGATATAAAAAGGGATGTTGTTTTAGCACTTTTTAATGTAGTATTTATTTTTACAAGACGCTGGTTTTTGTTCTTTATAGTTGCCCTGTTTGCGGCAAAAGCAGTTGAGGGTTGTATAAGGCGCATATACAACAAGCAATATAAACTTAAAAACCTTATTTTGAATTTATTTATCACCGGTATTATAATGCTGGGCATTATGCTTATATTCTTTATGCCGTATATGAAGCGATTGTTTACCAACGGTTTTTCGGACACATATTCGGCATATAATTTCGGTAACCTCTGGTGGAATATCAAGTACTTTATAAAGTATTACGGCGTTATTGTTTTTGCTCTTTGCGGTGCGGGTGGTATACTTGGAATATTTGATAAGAAACTTCGCAGCTTTACGGTTTTCCTGTTACTGCAAAGTGTGTTTATGTTTTTAATGTTTACGCGTATACAGAGCATAAGCTATCACCATCAGTACCTTTTTGCAACCAATATGCTTTTGCTTATTATAATTGGTCTTGCATCACTGAAAAAATATGTACGACCTGCAGGCGTATGTGTATTATGCATACTTGTGTTTTACACCGCATATTCTTATTTGCCCCTGCCGCCCTTTATGGAAAGCATAGGCTTTACAGCAAAAAGATTTGAGCCTAAGGTGCAGGCGGCTGAAAAAACGATTGCTTTAAAAGACAGGCTCAATGAGCTTACAGAGGGAACAGAGGATTATGTTTATATACTTGCAAGCTCGGAGCTTTTAAATGATGATATGCTCAAAAACTCGGAACTGCCGAATAATTATAATGCAGTAAACAATTTTTTTGGTACAGCGCATGTGGACAAACGAGATGGGTTTCCGAACCCCTTACTTGTAGCAAAATATATTGTGGTTGCCGATCCGGTGCAGGTGCATCTCGGGGTTGAAAATCAACGTATAATAGAGTTTTTTGTAAATACAATATCAGAAGGCACTCTTACACCAAACCTTACTAAAATTGAAAGTATGGATATGGGTGGCGGTGTGACGGCGCACATTTACAGGCGTGACAGCGGTTATACCGACGAGTTTTTAAATGCCGCAAAGGAGTATTTCGCAGCAGCCTATCCCGACTATCCAAATTTGAACAATATCGATATGATATGGTCTAAAAACTAAAAACAGGCAGTGATTTAATCACTGCCTGTTTTTAGTCTATGCTTATCTGTTTAAGAGGTACACCATCCATCCATAAAAATGCTTTTATCATTTTGCCACCGTGATTTGATTCGTCCTCTAAAATCAGGTTGGTACATTCACCACTGTGTATGGTTTTTACCTTTATACTGCAAAGTCTTTCTTTGCCACTTTCATTAGGTAAAAAGCTTGCAATTATGAGTTTTGCACTATTTGCGGTGTCTGTAAAATATCTTGCATCGGCAATAATATCGCAGGGGAAAGAGGGTAGGGAGGACAACACCTGACCGTTCCGGTTTACAAGCTTTAGATGTGTACTATTTGATGTAAGGCTTATGTTATCAATGTAAAGTGAGGTGTAGCCTGTCATAAATATAAGGTTCATCCGGTAAGCAGTATCGTAAAGGTCGGGAGTTCTGTCTTTTAAAACCTTTGATAAATCAAATGACATTCTTGTCCATTCTCCCGGCTTTGGAGCATCGGTGGGGTGGTAGTCAGTGTGGTAAACAGCGGTTTTGGAATTACTTCCGTTAGCGCCGTTGTACCCTGCAGATCCATCACTACCCGATGTTGAAACAAGCTCAATCCATATTCCAAAGGGCAATGGCGCGGTGCGGTAAAGGTCAAAGCTTAGTGTAAGACCTGTGTCCTTGTATGCGTTGGTGCCCGGTGCTGTGTCGCTATCAATTTGCAGGGCGATAGCTCCACCTGAAACATTGGGAATGTGCCACATCTTATCACCTGAAGGCGCGATGAGCGGGTGGGTGTCTGTGCCACCTGTTACTATATATGACTTTTTTGTCCAGGGCAAAATGCCGTCGGGGTGAACAGTTATGTCTGATACGGTTGAAGCTTTGTCAGCATAATATTCAAAGCCGGGGTCGGTAATCAGGTTGTCAAAATCGTAGCCCGTAAGCTCCGAAACAATAACATTGTCAAGGTATATACTGCCGCCGAAGCTTAAGGTCACTGTTCCGTTAGCGTTGTTATCAAGTCTTAAAACTCTGGAAAAATATGTCCACTCATCAGATTGCGGAAGTTCTTCGCTGATATGATTTGTCGAATTATGAATGGCATCAAATGTACCGGAGCCCGTATAGTCAAATTCAATTTTATATGATGCTTTGTCATTGATTATACTAAAGCTTTGCGACAGACTACCGTTTTCAAGTATGGCATATCCGTCTTTTACGGTGGAGTTTTGCGACGCCCAACCGTTCAGTTCCCGGTCAAAGTCCCCATTTGTAATAACAGGGGGCAGGGGAGAAGGAGGAAAATAGGCTTGGGTTGTGATATTTGAAAACTTTATTAAAACTGCCTGGCGGGGTGCCAATGTAACTGTAAAGCTGCCGTTGTGAGCTTTGACAGCAGTTTGAGCAGAGCTTATAACCGAAATATTATAGTCAGTTATAATTGTGTCTTCTTCCGTGTTTATAAGGGGGATATTGGTTCTGTTTTGCACATTGAGTCTGTTTTGTACTGCGGCATATATGCTATCACCGCATTCCCAGATTTCGTACCATAAATCACTTTTTTGTGATTTTGCGAAATATGGACTGTTGCCGGATGAAAAGTGCTCAAACATGATATCATGCTCGTTTTTATAAAAATCTGTCAGGAGGGTATCATACTCATTATCGGGGAAAATGCTATCAAAAGACATGGCGTTATCGGTAAGCCAAAAATAACCAAGACCCTGTGAACCACCTAATAAAGCCTGATAAATCATTGAATGAAGCTCTGTTGTGGTTGGCTTGGAAAGCCCGAAGGAAAAGGCCTGCAGAACATTAAGCACAGGCTTTTTGTTTGCGACTGCTGCTCGTGCAAGCAAGGTTGAGTTACCAACATGAGTACCGTAATCAAGTCCGTTGCCCGGGTAGGGGTCAATAGCAAGATAATCGCTGTATTTGCCGCTGTCAGGGTATTTGTTGGGGATTGACTCTACAATATATACAGGATGCTCATCGTCGATGCCGCGAAGCATTTTATAAGATGCACGCAGGTCGGGTGTGGCGTTTATGGGGTCGTTGTAGTAAGGCTCGTCCATTACCATGTAGCAAAAGATGGCAGGATGGTTTTTAACTGCCTCTACATAAGGTGCAACTCGTTCAATATTACGGGGGTTTCCGGCAGGATACATTGACCAGTAGCACACCACTGCTGCCAGAAAGCCATGTGCATACATTTCATCAAGCTCGCGTATGCTTGTTTCTATATCCTCGTCAAATTGCCAGCCCACAACGTTGAAGCCTGCTTTGGCACTTATCTCGTACTTGTCAGGTGGAATACGATAGCCTATAACAGGGTGGAAAACCTTTCCTTTTTCTATAAATTCACCATTTTCATTCATCTGTGTGGGGCGGTCATAACGGTATATTTCCTCGCTCACTGTATTTACAAGGGTGCCGTCCGTATCATAAATATCTGCGGTAACAAAATACTGCTTCTTTTTTTGAGACAGCAGTGAAATGTTAAATTCAAAAAATGCTTTGCGATTGGTAGAGGCAGTTTCATAGCGTGCAAGAGAATTTTCGCCGTCCATTATGTTAAATACAACAGAAAAACTTTCTTCGGGATAGTAGGGGTCGAGGGTTACCTCGGCAATACCCGTTTCCCAGTCGGAGTAGTAAAAAACATTGTCTGTATTCATAGTAAATTTCTCGGGCTCGGCTGTCATGGAAAGGGACAGGTCATCAACATATATTACGCCGTTTGCAGCGGTAAAATCAAGATACATTCTTACGGCATTTGCATCATCAGGGCAAGTAAATGTGTAGCTAAGCTCTGTCCAGGCGGATGTGGGGGCATAGGCTTTTGTGTGAAAAAATTGTCTCTCGCTTGAAACATTAAAGGTATTATTGGCATAGCAGTAGAAACCTGCACCAAAGCCTTTACCACTTGTCATACTGCCCTTATACCATACCGACAGGGTATATTGCGCCCGATGGATAAGATTGGTGAGATAAAAGTCGAATTTTTTGGATATCTGTGTTCCGTTGGTAATTGTAATTTTAGCACTGTTGTTGCCGGTGCGAGCCTCGTCCGAGGATATGAAAGTGTATGTATTATCAACAGTTACACCTGCTCCTGTTTCAAAGCTGCCGTCAGTTATAATATTTGAATTTAAAGGTGAAGCTGCAAAAGAACATACAGGAATGGTCAATATTAAAAGTATTGTAACAAGCATTATACTAACAGGTTTACAAAACATGAAAAAACACTCCTTTATAGTATTAATTATACAATGAATAATTATATTTTGTCAACCGGAAGGCGGCACGAAACATAGATGATGAGCATAGGATATAATGTGCCCTAAATTTGAAAATGAGGTGACAAAATGGAAAGAAATATAGATTTTATGCCACAATCTCCAAGGCTTGCGTTTGCCTATGTTCCTTACCAGAAGTTTGAAAATCTTTACACAGAGGACGAGGCTTTGTGGTATGGAACCATTTTTAAAGATTTAAACGTCCCTTTTTCCGAGTATGCAGACAATCCTGTAATGAACCCATTTAAGTGAAAGGAGAGATATAATGGACGTAATTTGCAATAAAGTTAATTGCCAGAATGATTGTGCATCAACTGACCGCGTTAAACTGCTTAACAAAATAAGGGAAGTGGGCTTTGCTGTGGTAGAGCTTAACCTGTTTTTGGATACGCACCCCTATGACAGAGGCGCGCTGACAATGTTTAAAAGGCTTTGTGAAAAGAAGCAGATGCTTACCGAGGAATACACACGAAAGTACGGTCCGCTGAAAGCGTGTGACAGTAGTGAAAATGTGCCCTTTGACTGGGTGTCGGAAGCCAATAAATGGCCGTGGGAAAAGGAGTGTGAAATTTAATGTGGAATTATGACAGAAAGCTTATGTACCCCGTAAATGTAAAAAACGCCAACCCCGAGCTTGCGAAATTTATTATTGCGCAGTACGGTGGTCCTGACGGTGAACTCAGCGCCAGCCTGAGATATCTCAGCCAGAGATATTCCATGCCAACCCCCGAAACCAAGGGCATTTTAAACGATATTGGCACTGAAGAACTTGCCCATCTCGAGATGGTGGGGGCGATAGTATATCAGCTGACACGTAATCTTGACTCGGAAATTGTTAAAAAGTCCGGGTTTGGTGACTATTTTATAAATCACTCAACCGGTGTGTACCCTGCAAACAGTAACGGAACACCCTTTAATGCAATGGCGCTTGCGGTAACAGGAGATCCTATTGCAGACCTTACCGAGGATTTGGCAGCAGAACAAAAGGCGAGAGCGACCTATGACAATATTCTGCGGTTGTGCGATGACCCTGATGTGCGTGAGCCGATAAAATTCCTGCGTCAGCGTGAAATAGTGCATTATCAGCGCTTTGGCGAAGCACTCCGGCTTTTAAAGGAGAAAATGAATAAGAAAAAAACAGGTATTGGAATTAGGTAAAAGAAAACGGCTGTCTTGCGACAGCCGTTTAATATTATTATTCTTTTTCGAGAGCAAGTGTTACTGTTGTAATATCACAAACTTCTGCAGGTCCGTAGTACTGAATAGCACCGGGGAAGATATAGGATGTTTCAACAGCCCATGCATCTCTGCGTGCTTCAAAGTACTTAAAGGGCTTACCGTCAAGCTCTACAAGAGCTTTTTTGATAACCGGTTTATCCTGACCGTGTCTTCTTTCGATGTTCATCATCTTTGTGATAGGCATACCGCCTGCAACCCATTCTGTAGCGGGCTTGGAAAGATTTGAAATCTTGGAAAGGTAGCCGTTGTAGCCATACTGGATAAGCATAAATGCGTTATAACCAAGTGAATAGCAGTAGTCAGCATCAAAGTTAGAGGGGAATGCACATCTTCCTTCGTAGCCGAGGAAGTGGTGAATGGGGGAGAACTTACCCTTGTATGTGCCCTCTTTAGCTTTTGCGGCAAGCTTGTCTGCAACGATAGCAGAGAAAAGCTTTTCGGATTCGATGAGAGAAACCTGAACATTACCGTGGGGGTCACGTTCTAAGAAGAGCTGCTGCTGAATACCCTGGGGAAGAATAGCAAATACTGCCATTGAAGCGGGTGTTAAACCTTTTTCAATGAAAGCATATTTTTCTGCCCATGTGGGAAGGGCATTGAAGGCATCTGCCTTACTGCCGGCTAAAAGCTCGTTGATTTCGGAAATGAGTACTGCAAATTCAGGAACGAACTCTACAACACCTTCAGGAATAACTGCAACACCAAAGTTCATACCGTTTGCAGAACGTGTAGCAACAGAGTCAGCAATATAGTCTGCGATTTCGGAAAGAGACATTTTCTTTTCTGCAACTTCTTCGGAAATAAGGCAAATGTTAGGCTGTGTCTTGAGAGCACATTCCAGAGCAACGTGAGAAGCGGAACGACCCATAACCTTTACAAAATGCCAGTATTTTTTAGCGGAGTTAGCATCACGGCAGATGTTACCGATGATCTCGCTGTATGTTTTTGTAGCTGTATCAAAACCAAAAGAACAATCAATGTCTTCGTTTTTAAGGTCACCGTCAATGGTCTTGGGGCAACCGATTACCTGCACGCCTGTGTTATGAGCGGCAAAGTATTCTGCAAGTACAGCTGCATTTGTGTTGGAATCGTCACCACCAATGATAACGATGGCTGTAATACCGTGCTTTTTGCAAACATCAGCAACGATTGCAAACTGTTCTTCTGTTTCAAGCTTTGTTCTGCCTGAGCCAATAATATCAAAACCGCCTGTGTTTCTGTAAGCGTTAATATACTCGTCGTCAAAAATTACATAGTTATCTTCAATAAGACCGATGGGGCCGTTTTTGAAGCCGTAAAGCACGTTTTCGGGGTTTGTGGATTTGAGTGCATCATATAATCCGCAAATTACGTTGTGTCCGCCGGCAGCCTGTCCGCCCGAAAGGATAACACCAACAACCTGCTTTTTAGCTTCGGATGTGTTCTGACCTTTTTTGAAAACAACTTCCTTTTTGCCGTATGTGTTGGGGAAGAGTGCCTGAATTTTTTCGCAGTCTGCTACGCTTTTTGTTTCGGCGCCTTCGGATACGCTGATTTCAGCAATACCGCCACGCAGCATCTGGGGAAGCTTGGGGGTGTATTCATATCTTGCTTTTTGTAATGATGAAATTTCCATAGTTTTTCTCCTTGTAATGTTTATAGATACCAAATATTATAATACATTTTGTCGAAAAGGTAAAGAGATATTTTTTAAAGGCGGATAATTTTTTTGCAAAAAAATTATCCGCTTTTTTAGTTTTACCTCTTATTATGTAAAATTTCTAAGCATAGACTATTTATCCAGTTCGGGACAAAATACAACCTTATATGCCTCCTTGTTTACCACTGCATCAAAACCGCGTTTCCATTCGGAGAGAGGTAGCTTGAGGCTTACCAGGGGAGAAAGGTTAACCTTTTGCTCTGCCATAAGCTTGAGTGCAATATCCCAGGATGACATTGCAGTGGAGTTTGAAGCATATACTGTCAGTTCCTTTTCGTGAGTTGTGTCAAAGCGGAGAGTTATATCGTGCCCGCCGTAAGCACCTAAAACAAGCAATGTTGCCTTTGTTCTTGCAAAGGTAAGGCAGTTTCGAAGTGATGCGGGATGTCCAGCCGCTTCAACTACTATATCAGCACCAAAGGGGTTTTTGCTTCTTACGTGTGCCATCATTTCATCAACATTGTCGAAAGCGGCATCGGCACCAAGCTCTACTGCCATTTTTAGCCTGTGTGCATCGTCAGGCAGACCGTAGGCGATAACATATGCGCCACGGCTTTTGAGAGCCTGCATAGCCATTTGACCTATGGTGCCGGGACCGCTTACAACGGCAATATCACCGGGGTTTACGTTTATGCGCTCATAAACACCGCGTACTGCACAGCCAAAAGGCTCTGCAAGGGCATATGCATATACATCGGGAGTATTCTCGGGCACCTTGAAGCTGTATTTGGCAGGAACAACAACATATTCCGCCATTGCACCGTTTCTGTGAGTGCCTATTGATGCACGCTCAGGGCAGAGAGTAACCATACCCTCTTTGCAGAAACGGCATTCGCCACAGCTGTAGCAGGCGGGGAGAGTAACAATTTTGTCACCTACCTTGAAATCACCTACATCGCCGCAGGTTTCTGCAACTTCGCCAACATATTCGTGCCCTAATGTAACAGGCATTATTGTATCACGTTCGTCAAGCATGGAGTGAATATCACCGCCGCATATACCTGCGGCAATAACCTTAACCAGAAGCTCGCCTTCCTTGGGGACCGGCTTTTCGACTTCGCGGAGACCCATACCGTCAATACCGTATTCAAATTTAACAATCGCTTTCATTATTTCTCTTTCTTTCTGCAAACCTGCCGATGGCAATGCCATCGCCAGGTTTGCATGTATTTACTTACCTTCGCGTGATTCTATAATGTTGTAGAATTCCAAAAACTGCTCTGTTCCAATGCCGAAACGTGTAGCGCCCAGATCAACATATGTCTGAATTTCGTCAACGTTTCTGAATTCGCCTGTTGCTTTAATGCATGCTTTGCCCTGAACAGCGTTCGCAATAACTTCAACAGCGTGGGGTGTTGTGTAACCAAACAAGCCGTTACCTGTTTTAACAAAGTCAACACCTGCGTCAACACACATCTGAGAAGCAATTCTCAGTTCTTCATCTGTGAGAACAGGGGTCTGGATGATACATTTCATAATCATACCCTCGGGTGTAGCTTTACGTACAGCCAGAATGTCCTGGAAGGTTTCGTCATACATTTTAGACTTGAAGAATGAAAGGTTCATAAATGTTTCAACTTCGGTAAGACCAAGTTCAACATAACGTTTGGTGTTGAAAATTTTTGTTTCGATGTCGTCGTGACCTAAGGGAGAACATACAGAGAATTCAAGGTTAATGCCGGTGCCGCGCAGCTTTTCAGCTGCATATGCACAGTGACATTTTGTAGTAAAAATGGATTTTGTCTGATACTTAATAGCTGTTTCAATGGCAAAATCAATATCTGCCTGTGTGGTGGTTGCAAGCCAAGCACCTATATCACAATACTGTGCAAACTGTTTCGCA
>JAZNUH010000018.1:0-7549 GCA_045592225.1 Clostridia bacterium
CGACCTTCCACGGCTCTATAGGCTCTATGTATCACTGTGCCTGCAATTTTGTTCCGTCCATATCAAGGTATTTCGATATGGCAGAGCTTGCGGGACTAATTGCGCCCCGACCTCTCGTTATCGTCTCGGGGAAGGAGGATAAGATTTTCCCGCTTGCTGCGGCTGAGCACGAATTTGCAAGGCTCAGGGAAATTTACTACAAAAACAGCGCAAGTCCCGAAAGCTGCATACATATAAAGGGTGACGGGGGACACCGCTTTTATGCAGAGCCTGCCTGGAGGGCATTTCTTGAAATCACGGAAATCAATAATTAAAGGAGAAAAGAAGGCTTATGAGTAAACTTGCAGAAAAGCTTGATGCTATTAAGAACAATCCCGAATTTACTCTGAAGGAGCTTTTAGGCTTCGCCTCGGGCTCCTTCGGCAACTGTATGGGTCAGGACTGCGTTGGTACATATACTGACCAGTTTATGTATGACTATATGGGACTCAAGTCCTCACAGATCGTTGCTATGAAATCGGCTACGACAGGTGTTAATATTCTTATTGCACCTATTGTCGGTGCTCTTCTTGACGGTAACCGTTCGGGCAAGGGTAATGCAAGAACGTTTATGCGAGCCTCTGCAATCCCCTTTACCCTTTCTTCTATTCTCCTTTTTGTTGTTCCGTCTTCATCGGTAACATTCAACTTTATATGGAGCTTCATACTCTTCCTTGCATTCAATATTGCCGACACCTTTTTTGATGTGGCACTCTCAACTCTTTCAGTCAGAATGACTGCCAATGCAAAATCAAGAAAGAATTTCTACACCGTTGCGCAGGTTGCATCGACTCTCGGCTCTATGCTTCCGGGCGGTCTTGTTCCCATTATCATTGATATGATGGACGGAGATTACAATTCAGAAAAATGGGCATTCTTCTCTGTTGCAGCTCTTTTTGGCATACTCGGTCTTTTCACAATGCTCGTACCCTGTATGACACTCAAGGAAAGAAACCTTGTGCTTCCTCCGGGAAACGACAAAAAAGTCAAAATCGACTATAAACTCATTTTACTCAACAGGCCGCTCCTTCTACTTTGCCTCAGCCAGTGTATCGACTCGATAAGACAGGTCTGCTACAATTCACTTCCCTTCTTCTATAAGCAGACTCTCGGCAATTACGGTATGAAAACCTATGTTGAAATCGGAAGCTCGGCACTTTCTTACGGCGGTCTTTTCTCTGTTCCGTTTATCGGCAAAAAGCTTTCGTCAAGAGATATTGTTGTTCTCGGTTATTTACATACTGCAATCTGCTATATTCTTCTTTTGTTCTTCGGTTACAAGAACCTTTGGATTGTAGGTATACTCATAGCGCTCGGCGGTCTTCCGAATGCAGGTATGAGTGCCGCAAGACGAATCCTTCTTGCCGACTCGACAGACTACATGGAATGGAAAAGCTACAAGAAATACGGTTTTGCACAGCGTAACGAGGGTATGGTATTTGCTTTCAATACAATGGTTTCAAGAATTTCAGCTCTCTGGAAAGAGCTTCTTGTAAACGGCGGACTTGCGCTTATCGGTTATCAGAGCGCACAGAAGGTCGGCGATCAGCTCGTTGAAGCTGTTCAGACACCCGAAACATTGCACGGCATTTTCCTGCTCGTTGCAATTCCCGGAATCATCGGCAACCTTGTTCCTGCAATCGTTATGATGTTTGATAACTTCACGGGCAAGCGCAAGGAAAAAATTATAGCAGAGCTCGAAGTAATCCGAGCTGAGTCGAAGGCAAGACTTGAAGAAGTCGAGACAGTGTAAGGAGTCAGAATAATGGTACCAAAAAAATGGGGTCAGGGACAGCTTTTTGCTTTCTCCGCCCTTGACGGTGATGCTTTATTTACCGATGATTTTGCAGGCACACTTTCAGGTGATAAAATCGGTATAATATTCGAATCTCTTTGCCGAAGGACTCTTTTTTTCAGCAATCTAAGTAACCTGGCTGAGCCTGACATTCAGTGTGTGACCTCCGATATGATTGAGCTCAAAACATTTACAGGTACATTCAGTATACTGTTTGCTGAGAGGCATCTTGTTGTCGGCACTTACGGAGAAATCGCAGATGTTTTAGTAAGATGTGACGGTGAATGTAAAATCATCAGAAACGGTGACACAGAGATACACGACAGTAATGACGGCGAATATACGGCTCTTCTCAGAAGAGAAGGCAGGTTTGCTTTCGCTTACGGTAAAAGTGAAGCTGAGGTTGTTACCCTTTGTGAAAAAGGCATTAACCTTGACCTTGATGAGCTTAAGACAAAAAAACTAAAGCCCTATGAAAAAATTCTTTCGGGTGATAACATATATGCTCCGCTATACGCCAAATGCATTAGTGTGATGCGAAGTCAGCTTTGTTCACCCGAGGGAAATATAAAAAGAATATGGTCAACTCCCGACCGTCTGCCTCATCGAAACATGTGGCTGTGGGATTCGGTCTTTCATGCCATCGGACACAGACATCTTGACACAAAGATTGCTCAGAATTTGATTCTTGCTCTGTTTGATGTTCAGCGTGAAGACGGGTTTATCCCTCATATGTCAAAGCCTGATTTTATTTCCGATATAACTCAGCCTCCCGTTATAGGTTGGGGTGCTTGGCTTGTTTATGAAAAAAGCGGAGATACAGAATTCCTCCGAATTGTTTTTGAAAATAATAAAAAGTTCATGCTCTGGTGCCGTAATAACAGAAGAAAGACCGAAAAGGAGCTTTATTCCTGGCACACCAACCCTGAGCTCAATAACCGTTGCGATGAATCGGGAATGGACAATTCACCGAGATTTGATACGGAAAGTGACCTTTATGCTGTTGACTTCTCCTGTTATATAGCAAACGAAACCCGTTATATGAAGAAAATTGCCGACGAACTCGGTGATAAAGAAAATTCAGATTTTTTTACTGAATGGAACAAAAAAGCGAACGCTGATATTAACAGTATCCTGTGGTGTGAAGAAAACGGCTTCTACTATGATTTCGATATAACCGCTGACCGCTTCAGTAAGGTAAGCTCTGTTGCTTCCTTTTTGCCGATTTTTGCGGGTGTATGTGATAAGGAACAGTGTGCAAAACTCGTTGAACATCTTAATAATCCCAAAGAATTCGGCACGGAAATTCCCGTTCCAAGCATATCTAAAAAAGACAAAAGCTTCGGTACGGACATGTGGCGCGGTCCCGTCTGGATTAATTATAACTATATGATTTCAAAGGGACTTGCAGATTACGGACACCACTGTTTGTCACAGAACATCAAGGATAAAACGCTTGATGTTATCAATGAGTGGTATAACCGTACGGGTACCGTTTATGAGTTTTATGACAGCAAAAACAAGATTCCTCCTTTCTGCTTTAACAGAAAAGGTGAAGTTTACGAGCCTTATGATTTCAGAGTGAAATATCAGGCAATCAGAGATTACGGGTGGAGTGTTACTCTCGCGTTTGATTTAATGAATGAGCAGTAAAAATAAGCACGGCTTACCTGAAAGTCGTGCTTTTGTTCGATGCTGTCGGTTTTTTTATTGAGTTTCGACAATTAATATGATAAACTGAAAAATAATAAAGAGTATGGCTGGTGATTATTGTGCAATTCGGTTTTACATCCACGTCCTTCCGTCAGATAAAAAGTCTTGAAAAAATAGTTGATATAGCCGTAAAGGCTGAAATAGACTGTATCGAGTGGGGCGGAGACGTTCACGTCAGAAGCATTGCGGATGCAAGAAAAGCGAAGGAGCTTTGTGACAAAGCAGGCATACGCATAAATTCATTCGGCAGTTATTACCGTGTGGGCAGTAAAAATGCCGATGAGTGGAAAGGAATTTGCGAAATTGCAAGCACTATGGGTGCACGTAGTGTCCGTGTTTGGCTCGGTAGGGCTGACAGCGAAAAGACTGACGAACTAACGTATAAAATAATAGTTGAAGACACAAAAAGCATCTGTGCGAAAGCCAAAGAATACGGACTCATCGTCTGCCCCGAATGTCACGATAACACATTTAACAATAATACTGATGCTTTTCTGAAAATACACAAGGATGTCGGCTGTGACAATTTCAGAACATATTTCCAGTCACGTTATAAACGGCTTGAATACGACCTTGACCGCATCGAACGTACGCTGCCGTATATTGAAACCGTTCATATTTCCTATTCCGAGCAGAGCCGTGAGCAGTTTCCGTTATTCAGGCCAGGCTATATAGATACCTTAATCGACAAGCTGAAGCAATCAGGATTTGACGGCAATATGCTTCTTGAATACACATATCCCTGCGGACTATTCGGTTTCCCCTTTTCAATGGTAAATGATATGAAAAAGCTTAAAAATAAGGTGGGTGGCAAAAAATGAAAATCGCACTTTTAGGCAGCAATCAGCTCCAGTTTTCCAAGGTTTATACACCTGAGGTGCTTGAAAAATTAAGTGAGTACGGTGAGCTTTCGCCAAGGATAAATAAAAATAATATTGAAGAGTACAGAGATTTTCTCAAGGGTTGTGAGATTGCCTTTTCCACATGGGGAATGCCGCAGTTCACAAAAGAGGAAATTGCCGAGTATATGCCTGACCTCAAGGCTGTATTTTATTCTGCAGGTACGGTGCAGTATTTTGCACGGCCGTTTCTTGAAAGCGGAATAAAGGTATACTCTGCTTTTGCGGCTAATGCAGTTCCTGTTGCAGAGTATACCGTTGCACAGATTTCACTTGCGGCAAAGGGCTTTTTCCAGGCGGCTAAGTATTACCGCATCCTGCCCTTGCGTTCTCTCGCATTTGCGCAGTCTTCAACGGGTTGCTTCGGTTGTAAGGTCGGACTTATCGGCCTTGGTGCAATCGGCAGAATGGTTGCGGAAAGATTGAAGGATTTCGATGTTGAGGTTTATGCGTGCGACCCGTTTATTCCTGAAGTAACAGCAAAAGAGCTTGGTGTAACTTTGGTTAATATGGAGACAATTTTCAGCGAGTGCGACATAATCAGTAACCACCTTGCCAACAAGCCTGAGCTTAAAAATGTTTTCAACGCTAAGCTTTTCAGGAAAATGAAAAAGCATTCCACTTTCATTAACACTGGTAGAGGTGCACAGGTTGCGGAGTATTCACTTGCACTCTCACTTCTTCTTCATCCGTCACGGACCTTTGTGGCTGATGTGCTGAAAAAAGAATTTTTTCCGTACATAAATCCGCTTTTTTGGGTACCCAATGCAATACTTACACCACATATTGCAGGCAGTATCGGCAACGAGCCTCAGCGTATGGCTTACTATATGATAGAAGAAATGAAGAGCTTCCTTTCGTCAAGTCCCACACGCTTCGAGGTAACACTCGAGGCTCTTGAGAGGATGGCATAAGCCTATGACATTTTTTTATTTGTTACTTGCCGTGATTGTGCTTGTGGTAATAATTACGGCAGCCCAGCTTGTTTGTCTGCTTCGCATAAAATCTGTACCTGACTTACCCGACAAAGCAAATGCTGACAAATATTCACTCAATATTAACGGTAAAAGCTTTGAGGATTTGTATTTGTTTCTCGTCGGCAAGCAGACAGATCCGTCATTCAGCGAGGACGAAGTGTTTCGGCTTCTTTCCAAACAGACGGAATATATGAACAAACGCTTTGACTGTGCAGACTTCAGAGCACAGATGCTTTTTAAAATTTACAAGGACTGTCCGCTGAGTGACCGATGCTCGGCTCTTACTAAAAGCACCTTTCTCGGCTTTAAATATTTTATGGACGAGCCGGGTGACGACAGTATGTGCTACTGGTCAGAAAACCATCAGATTCTGTTTGCCGTCAGCGAGTATCTTGCAGGTCAGGAGTGGCCAGATGAGATTTTTACAAATGACGGCAAAACTGGTGCAGAGCATATGCAAAAGGCTGCAATCCGCATTGATGCCTGGATGCAACAACGCTTTGACTACGGATTTTCCGAATATTTAAGCAACAACTATATCGCCGAAGATATTGCACCTATGGCGAATTTCATAGCCTATTCAAAGGACGAAAAAGCTGTTAATCGAATGAAAATAATTATGGATATTCTTTGGCTTGATGTTGCACTAAACAGCGTTAATAACCGCTTTGTTGCGGTCAGCTCAAGGATGTACGGCAACAATAAGGCCGCAAACTGTATCGGCAACAGCATACAAAGTGCAATGAATATCCTGTGGGGAAAAGAAGTCACAAAAAAGATTTTTTCCCTTCCCAACATTTCCGAAGAGGAAAGAAAACTTATCGAAACTTCACTGTCCAAAAAGCCGAATTACATCGTTCTGTGTTTTACCGATGCGGTTGAAAAAGGACTTTACACTCTGCCCGAAGTAATAAAAGATATTGCTGTTTCGGATGAAACCTTTGTTTCAAGGATGAGCTGTGGCTTGTCGCCTGATGATATGGCAGACGAAAATCTGATCGGACAAAGCGACGCCTGTATTATGGCGCAAACAGGTGCCGAAACCTTTACAAATCCTCAGGTTATCCGCAACACGCTTGAATATATGAGAAAAAACAAACTGTATTCAAACAAGTTTCTCAGTTATTTTAAATTCCTGAATCTCACGGTTTTACGGTGTGTTCGCTGGCAGAAATTTGCAGAAAAACACAGCATTATGCCGCACGGAATTGCGCTTGGCAGGGGTAATGTTTATACATACCGTAACTCCCGTTATTTGCTTTCCACGGATATTTGCAAGGATGTCGGTTCCTGTGGTGCACAGGACCACGTGTGGACGGCAAACATTGCAGAGGAACTTACGCTTTTTACAACTCACCCTGCAGGTGACGGCAACAGTAAATACGGCGCATCTCCCGGATACTGGGTGGGTAACGGCAGACGGCCGATGAGCGTACAGCACGAAAACGTTAACGTAACGGTTTATAAGTTACCGAAGAAAAAACGTCTTGGTGAAGGTGCCGTGTGCGACATTACCCACGCCTATATGCCTCGTGATTTATACGACGAATTTGAGCTTGACGGCAATAGGGTTTTTGCACGAAAAAACGGCGTTTTTGTTGCCCTGATTTCGGACGGAACTTTAGAATACAAGCCTTACAATTCCGATTCTGCCAAAGGATTGCTCAAGGGCAGAGTTTTACCCGAAGGTCTGACGCTTGAAAACGGATTCGACCTGTACCGCCGGGGCGGAGAATACCACTCGTACATCACCGAGCTTTCTGACTCGGACACGGAAACCTTTGAACAGTTCAGGCAAAGAATAAAGCAAAACAAAACTGTCTTCACCAACGGCTGTGTCAGCTACAAAACAAATTGCGGTGAAATATATGTATCCTTCGACGGCAGCTTCACAGTTGACGAAAAAGCCGTGACTACTGTATTTGAGCGTTATGACAGTGTCTTCTGCCAAGCAGGTAGAAAGGATAAGAAAATCCGTATCAACACCCCTTCACACAGTCTTACACTTGATTTCGGACAGGCTTCTCGAATTTCTCAGTAGAATTTGTAATGATTGTTTAAAATCTCTGTCGGTGAAATAGAACCTCCAATCCCAAATACATTGCTTCTGCCGTGTTTCGCAGAGT
>JAZNUH010000019.1:0-19453 GCA_045592225.1 Clostridia bacterium
TACAGAAAATCACTGGGCTAAGGGTTACATTTCTGCTATGGCAGAACGCGGATTTATGATTGGTTACGATGATGGAACATTCAAGCCCGACATCTTAATCCCCCGTGAACAGATTATAGTTGTTGCAGTTAGAAGTGCTTGCATGGCGGGAGACATTGTAAACAACGGAGCGGTTGTAACAGACAATGAGGACTTGATAAACAAGATTTACGCAGAAAATCCTGAACTTAAGGTAAGTGATTCCGAAATCACTGCAACAGACTTTGATGAAACATCAGAGTGGGCAAAAGAATATGTGAAGATTGCGCTTGTAACAAATATGCTCAACGGCTATGCAAACGGTTCGGTTCGTCCGACAAGTAATGCAACAAGAGCAGAAGCGGCAGTAATTCTTAAACGAGTTTTGCTTGGATAAACTACAATAAAAGGGGCGGTACAGAAAAGCTGTACCGCCCGTATTACTTAAAAGGAAAAAACGGAGGATAATAATGAAAAAAATAGTTTGTATGACGCTTGTTTGTTTAATGCTTTTTTCGAACGTATGTGCAATGAACATTAACCAGGCATTTAACCAGATAAAAAAAGAGTATCCGAAAATTGTGCAAAGGCTTAATGCCGGCGGCGCAACCGATGCTGATATTATAAATTTTCTGGAGGATGTATCTGAATATTTAAAAGACAAAAATGTAACTATAACAAGTGAAAATGTCGATGCTTTAGCACTTGAGGCAATACAAAAGGCAATATATTATAAAGAAAATCTGCCGGTGTATGAGGCGCTTACAACTGAATTTGCGGCAGAGGCACTATACTTTGTGGCAAATAAGCAACTGCCCCCGTCACTTATGCCTTTCTACAACGCTTCAAAGAAAATACTGCTTGAATCACCCGAACTCTGGAAAAACAGCGGTAGCAATAACACAGGTAAACCGTCGGAAAACAAGCAGGAACATACAGGAAAATTCAGTGACCTCGGTAATGTGGTATGGGCGCAGGAGGCTATAAATGCCCTTGTAAATGAAGGAATCATCAACGGTTATGAGGACGGAACCTTTAAACCCGAGAAAAATATTACAAGAGCAGAGTTTACCAAAATAATAGTTTCTGCACTTGGTATGGAAAGCTATGGTACGATGATTAATTTTACAGATGTAAATGAAGGGGACTGGTTCTATCCGTATATTGCTGCGGCGGTGGAATATGAAATTGTTAAAGGCTATGACACAGGGGAATTCAGACCTCATGATAACATAACGAGAGAAGATATTTGTGTAATTGTTTATCGTGCTATGGATTTATCGGAAAGTAATATAGCATATGCACCGGTAATTAATTTTACTGATAAGGATGATATTTCGCCGTATGCAGAAGTGGCAATTGCAAGGATGAATGAAGCCGGAATAGTAAATGGTATGGGAGACGGAACATTTGCACCAAAGGCAAATGCCACAAGAGCCCAGGCGGCTAAAATCATTTATTCTGCATTCAGATAAACTTATTGCAAATCTTTGTTTGCTGTGATATAATAACTCGAGGTGGTGCAGTATCCTAGTCAGATCTGTCGGTTCCCAGGGCGGGCCTAAAAATCCGTCGAAGGGCACATCGATGAAGTTCCTTGTGCCGGCTTTCGACGCCCAGTCGAGGGTCGGTGCTGGGGGTTAAGGTTTAGGGGCGATCCGCAATGGCATGCGGGCGTTGACCCCTTTTCCGTGGAGACCTATGTTCGTGCCTTCGGGCTGCTTGTCTTGTGCAACAAAACGGGGTACGTCTTAGGATTAAACCTGATATGCGGTGCCTTGCGGTGCTGTGATCAGAGTAGCCTGCCTTGAGTGGGTATGAAGGATAGCGGACCGGACTTTTGTTTGTCGGCCAACAGACTAAAGTTATTGCTGCTTGAAACCATATCTGCAAAAGAGGCTAAGAACCGTCGTGACTGTAGAGGAAATCTCCTAGGCTGTTCATTATGAGGAATACGGAGGATTGCAGTGCGGACTAAGTGGCAATCCGGTTCGGACGAAAGTTCGGCGTGCGTTTAATGGGGAACCGCCGATAGCGGCGACGCATCGGCACGTGCGTGGGAAATCCATCGCGGACCTATGCCGTAAACTTTACTCCGTGTTCTGCCACCAACTATTTATTTTGGAGAAATGATATGACAGACGAAATTGGACCCAAACGAAGCAAAAAAATAAAGGTAAAAAATTCACATGTACCCAAAAAAAAGGTAAGTGTTTCATGGATTTTACTTACACTTTTGTTGACCTTTACTTTGTCGGTTGGAATAACACTTATAACAAATATCTTGCTTCAGGATTTGCCTTTGGGCATAGCATTTTGTGTGCTTGTGGTAATTATTTCGTTGGGCATTATATTTGATATTTTGGGCATAGCGGTTACTGCAGCGGCAGAAGCTCCATTTCACGCAATGGCGTCAAGCCGTGTCAAAGGAGCAAAGGAGTCGGTTTCGCTTATCCGAAATGCGGAAAAAGTATCTAACTTCTGTAACGATGTTGTTGGCGATATATGCGGTATTATAAGTGGCTCAGCTGCAACGGTTGTTGTAACAGAGCTTGCTGTGAATTTTTCTGTTGAAACTATGGGGCTCAGCCTGCTGGTAACCGGTATCGTAGCGGCACTTACCGTAGGTGGAAAGGCGCTTGGCAAAACAGTAGCAATGACAAAATGTAATTCAATTGTATATATAATCGGTAAAATAATCTATTTTTTCAAATTTTGGAATAGAATAGGCGGAAGGAAAAATAAAAATGGGTGAATTGCTTGATAAAGTTAATTCTCCGGCGGATATTAAATCAATGAGTATGGACTCTCTTAATGTTCTCTCCGGAGATATAAGAGAGTTTTTAATTGATAAAATTTCTGTTACGGGTGGGCACCTGGCTTCAAATCTCGGTGTGGTGGAGCTTACTTTGGCATTGCACAGAACATTCAATACACCTGAAGATAAAATTGTATGGGATGTAGGACATCAGGCTTATGTACATAAAATACTCACAGGAAGAAAAGATAAGTTTGACACAATCCGTAAAAAAGGCGGTATAAGCGGATTTCCAAAGACGAGCGAAAGTAAATACGATGCTTTTGATACAGGACATTCGGGCACGTCATTGTCTGTTGCACTGGGGCTGGCAGTTTCAAGAGATCTGGCTAATGAAAAACACGAGGTAATAGCAGTGGTAGGTGACGCCGCGTTTGGTGGCGGAATGTCATTTGAGGCATTAAACCATATATCGCACAGCGGTAAAAAGGTTATAATTGTTTTAAATGATAATCAGATGTCTATTGGTAAAGCAACCGGAAGTATTTCAAAATATCTAAATAAAATACGAACTAACGAAAAGTATTATTCGCTAAAGCGCGAAACAAAAGAGTTTTTTGATAAGATACCGCTGGTTGGCAAGCCTGTATCCAAGGGACTTAAAAGGATAAAGGGGCTTTTAAAGTATGCGGTAACACCGGGCGTTGTGTTTGAACAACTTGGATATAAGTATCTTGGTCCGGTTGATGGACATAACATTGAGCTTTTATGTAAAACCTTTGAAGAAGCCAAACGCACAAGTAATGCCTGTGTTGTTCATGTAACAACAATCAAAGGCAAGGGGTATTCTGAGGCGGAGGAGCATCCTACAGAATATCACGCCATTTCCGGCAATAAAAAGAAAAGCAGTGCGGTAACTTTTTCAGAAGCTTTTGGTAATACACTGACCGAACTTGCAAAGGAAGATAAAAAACTTGTTGCTATTTCTCCATCAATGGCGAGTTCATCCGGACTTGGTGACTTTATGCAACAATACCCCGACAGATTTTACGATACGGGAATTGCAGAGGCGCATGCGGCAACATTTGCCGCAGGAATTGAAGCGGGAGGACAAACGCCTGTGCTTGCCGTTTATTCTACGTTTTTGCAGAGAGCGTATGATTCGCTGGTTCATGACATTGCCCTTTGTAACCGCCATGTTGTACTTGCTATTGACAGGGCAGGGGTAGTAGGTGAGGATGGTGAAACTCATCAGGGAGTTTTTGACTTGTCCTATTTAATGCACATACCTAATATGTCCGTACTAGCTCCCGCAGACACAGATGAGCTTGAACAAATGATAACCTATGCGGTTAAAGACCACAAAGGTCCTATCGCGATAAGATACCCGAGAGGCTCTGCTCCTGTTATTGAACACAACAGCTTTGAATTTGGTAAGGCTGAAACAGTAAAAAAAGGTGACAAACTTACAATTGTAGCGGTGGGTAAAATGCTGCACACGGCACTTGAAACGGCAGAAATACTGGAGAAAGAAGGTATTTCGGCAGAGGTAATAAACGTAAGAAGCGTAAAACCCTTTGACAGTGAGAGTATTATTTCTTCCATAAAGAAAACAGGTATGGTTGTTACAATGGAGGATAATCTTATCAGCGGTGGATTCGGAAACACACTTGCCGCATATATGGCACAGATGCAGATAAATGTACCTGTTGTAGTTAAAGGTTTTCCGCAGGAATTTATTTCACACGCAGCTGTTACTGAAATTATGAAGGACTATAAACTGGATGCAGAAAGTGTTGCACAAGAGGTGGAAAAAATATATGAAAACAAGGCTTGATATATATCTTACAGAAAATAATCTGGCAACAGGCAGAGATAAGGCGAAAGCCATTATAATGTCAGGTATTGTTTATGTAAATGAACAAAAAGCAGACAAGGCAGGAATGCTTGTTTCAGAAGATGATAAGATTGAGGTGCGCGGAAGCACGCTTGCCTATGTAAGCCGCGGAGGATTAAAGCTTGAAAAAGCAATGAAATCCTTTGGGATAAAGCTTGACGATAAAGTTTGCATGGACATTGGTGCATCGACAGGCGGTTTTACAGACTGTATGCTGCAAAACGGTGCGGTCAAAGTTTTTGCCGTGGATGTAGGATATGGTCAGCTTGCTTGGTCGCTCCGCACCGACGAGCGCGTGTGCAATATGGAACGCACAAATATAAGATACGTTACAAAAGAGGATATAGGCGAGCAACTTGATTTTGCGAGTGTCGATGTTTCTTTTATTTCGTTAAAGCTTGTACTTCCTGTTTTAAAGGAGCTTTTAAAGGATAATGGCGAGGCTGTATGCCTTATTAAGCCACAGTTTGAAGCGGGACGTGAAAAGGTTGGTAAAAACGGTGTGGTAAGAGAAAAGGAAACCCACATAGAAGTTATAAATATGGTTAAGGAATATGTGCTTTCACAGGAGTTTTCTATATTGGGCATCGATTTTTCACCCATTAAAGGACCTAAAGGAAATATTGAATACCTTATTTATATAAAAAAATGCTCGACTGAACCAAAAGAGTTTGACGTAAATAGTATAGTTGATACAGCTCATGAAGAGGCTAACTGATGGAGGACAGATTATGAAAAAAATGTACACTCTTGGTGAGGAGATTTTTAATTCGGTAACTCATGGCATTGGTATTCTTTTATCAGTGACGGCACTTGTGCTTATGACCATTGTTTCGGTTAAGTATGGAAATACGTTGTGTATAGTGTCATCGGTAATTTACGGCGCATCGCTTATAATAATGTATGCGTCATCAACCATGTATCATGCACTTACCAACAAAACCGCAAAAAAAGTATTTCGGATACTTGACCATGGAGCAATATTTCTTCTTATAGCAGGTACGTATACACCATATACCCTGATTGCCATGCATAATCTTACAGGACTTATTTTGTTTATTGCAATATGGGCGTGTGCAGTACTTGGCATAACCTTAAATAGTATAAATTTAAAAAAATACGCAATAGCATCTGTGGTTTGTTACATACTTATGGGGTGGGCAATAATTTTTGCAATTAAACCGCTTATTGCCGCAATATCAGGTCCCGGAATGGGCCTGCTGCTCGCAGGCGGAATAGTATACACTGCAGGAATTGCATTTTATGCTTTTGGCAGTAAGGTGAGATATTTGCATTCGGTATGGCACTTATTTGTACTTGCAGGCAGTATGTTGCACTACTTTTCAATATTTCTTTATGTTTTACCCTGGAATTAAGGAGAGAAAAATATGCTGGACTATTTAGTAATTTTTATTTGTAAAATTATAGTGTTTGTCACAGGCTTGCTTGGTGGCGGTACAGGTCTGCCGGGCAGAATTGCGCTTAAAATCCGACCGCAGATTTTAAAAACCCTTGCAAAGGAATACAGGGTTGTGCTTATTACCGGAACAAACGGAAAAACCACAACCACGGGTATGATAAAAAATATTCTGGTTACTGCAGGTAAACGTGCAATAATCAGTGACAGTGGGGCGAATATGAAAAGCGGAATAACCGCCTGCCTTATAAAAAACCACAGGTTTTTCAAAAAGACCAAAGAACAGTTTGCAGTTTTAGAGGTTGACGAGGCATATATGCGCCACGTAGTAGAGGATTTGTCGCCCGAGATTATTGCGGTTACAAACATATTCCGAGATCAGCTTGACCGCTACGGCGACGTGGATAATACCATGAATTTAATTGAAGAAGCTTGCACAAAAGTACCCGAAACACGGCTTGTTTTAAATGGCGATGAGGCAATGCTTTGTGACTTTGCACCCGGAAATCCGCATTTTTATTATGGCTTCAGGGTACCTGCTTCCTACGATAACAAATGTGATGTAAATGAGGGCGGTAGTTTTTGTAAAAAATGCGGAGCGCCATATAAGTATCATTTCACAACCTTCAGTAGGTTGGGTGACTGGGAGTGTACCGGATGTCAGAGACAAAGACCGGCACTTGCACTTTCGGTATCGGCTATCAAAAATATATCGGCTGATTCTACCGATATATCATTTGATGGGATGGACATAACCGTACCACAACCCGGACTTTATAACGTGTACAATGCTCTGTGTGCCGCTTTGTGTACCCGTTTGCTCGGCGCAGACGATTCGGCAATAAGAGAGGGAATTTTAAATCAGGAAAGCCGTTTTGGCAGACAGGAAACAATAAAAATTGATTCCCATGAAATAAGGCTTATTCTTGTTAAAAACCCTGCGGGTGCAAATGAGGCCATAAACTCTGTTATGCCTGACAAGGACAGTGTTCGTCTTGGCTTTATGCTCACAGACGATTACGGTGACGGACAGGATGTTTCGTGGATTTATGATGTTGATTATGAAAAACTGGCAACACTAGACTATAAAAATATACTTATTGGCGGCACTCGCGCCTTTGATATGGCGGTGCGCCTTAAGGTTGCAGGACTTGATACGGGCACCTTTGATGTATGTGAGGATTATGACAGTCTGCTAAGCACAATAAAATCAGGTTATAACAGCAGAGTATATCTTTTTGCAACTTATACCGCAATGGTTTCATTTCGCAGATATCTCCGTAAAAAGAGATATATTAAAAAGCTTTGGTATTAGGAGGGGTGAAGATGGAGCTTTGTATTTGTTACTTATATCCCGAACTGCTCAGCACATACAGTGATGCGGGAAACCTTAAAATACTTGCATACCGCGCTTCTGCACGCGGTATATCTGTTGATATTTGCTATCACTCTTTAGGAGATAAGTTTGATGCAGAAAAATATGACATTGTTATTCTGGGCGGCGGTCAGCCGTCGGCACTTTCGACAGTTCTTGCAGATATAAACGATGAGAAAAAAAAGGCGATTTCCAAATATGTTGAGGACGGGAAGGTAATGCTTGCTATATGCGGAGGATATCAGCTTCTGGGCGAATATTTTACCCTGGCAGATGGGGATAAGATTGAAGGTATAGGAGTGCTGCCAATTCATACTGATGCGAGCGAAAAAAGATACACGGGCAATATTGCAGTAAATATTGACGGTGAAAAGTGTGTTGGTTTTGAAAACCATTTTGGAAAAACATATATAGGTGAACTTTCACCCCTTGGAAGGGTCATAAGGGGACAGGGTAATAACGGAGAAGATGGCGGAGAAGGTGTAAGGTATAAAAATACCTTCTGTACCTATCTGCATGGTCCGTTCCTTTCTAAAAACCCCGGAATTGCTGACAAAATATTATCAGAAGCACTTATAAACAAATATGGGGAGGCTAAGCTTTTACCTGTTGACGATGAATTTGAAGTATCAGCAAAGAAGAATATTCTTAATAAAATAAAAAAAGGGTAAGAGGAGGATGCAATATGTCAACTGCAAAAGATTTAAGAGCCCGGGCATGGGAATCGCTGAGAACAAGATACTGGAATGCATTTGCTGCAAGCTTTGTATTTACGATTATCAGCGGTATAGGAGCATCACTTAATTCAATAGATGATTTTATACGGAACATAATAGAATTTGTTGAAAAAAACGGAATTGCGGATGTGGCAAAAATAACTTTGATTTTACATATGGTTTTGCTGGGGATATATCTTTTAAACATCACAATTTCTGTTTTTGTAACCGGTCCACTTACGGTAGGATTTTCAAGATTTTTTATGAAAAATACAGAAGAAATGCCTGAAATATCAGAACTTTTTTGGGGCTTTAAGAATCAGTATATCCGCAATGTAAAAACAGTCTTCATTACAACTATTAAAATTTTTCTGTGGACGCTTTTATTTATCGTTCCCGGAATAATAAAGGGAATTGAGTATTCGCTGATAACCTATGTTTTAGCTGACCATCCGGAGTTTACACCGAAAGAAGCTTCGGATTATACAAGGAATATGATGAAGGGTAAAAAAGGAGATTTGTTTATTCTTAATTTATCCTTTATTGGCTGGATATTGCTTTCAATACTTACCTTGGGGATAGGAAGCATATTCCTGATCCCGTATATGGAAGCGGCAACAGCAGAATTCTATATGGAAGCAAAAAATATAATGACAGAGTAAGAAAGAACGGCTGTGAAAATCACAGCCGTTCTTTTATTCTTTTTGAAAAATACCAGACTATAAAAAATGCGGTCATACAAACGAGTAAAATTATAATCAAAGGCACAACCCACGGTGCGCTGAGTGTGGCGGGGTTGTCTTCATCAAAAGGAACATTTTTAAAAGCCTCTTTTAAAAACAGTTCCGCATCGTCAAGGAATAAGCTGAATGCAGAGTAGTAATCGCCTGACGAGAGGGGGAATGCAAGCTGTGAGTTGATTGTTTCTGTACCGTAATCGGTAAAAACCTCTCCGCCGTATCCGCTTGAAAATATGTGATTCTGGTTCGAGGGGGAAGAGATGGCAAATAACACACCATCATTTTTCTCGCCAAATCCGTACAAGCCATCTTTGTATATTTTTTCGGAGTAGGCAGCTAAATCCTGCGTGCCGGAATCTGTCACGGTGACAAGAACGGCATCAAAATTATAGGTTTTATTTATATAGTCTATGCGCTCCTGTAAAAGTCTTTCCTGATCGTCGGTTAAAAGGCTTGCGTTGTCGATAACGCGTGAGGGAGGCTTGTAGCCGGTAAGGGTATTTTCAATCTGCTCTAAAAGAGTATTGTAAAATTCATAGTCCTCGGTGTTTACAAAATGGGGATATGCGGTATCAAAAATCTTTTCAGCAACATCACCTGTAAAAATTTTATTTCCGATGCCGGTGGGGTAGAAGCAGTAGCCTTTATTTTCGCCAAAGCAGTATACAACAATAAGACCGTCGCGATCAATGCCCTTGCCAAACTCTGTTTCTTTATATATCCCGTCTGCATATTCCTCGGGAGAAAGACCACCCAGATCGGTTGATGATACAATAAGCAAATCAAAACTATGTTTATCTACAATCTGCTTTGCTGTGTTTTCAAGCTTTGTATATTCCTCATTATTTAAAAGTGATGCCTGATCATCAATATATACTGCAGTGCGGGCAGAGGGGAAAATGGGGAGAATAAGCAAGAAAACAAATGTAAATATCAATATTTTCTTCATATTTTAAAACCACCTTTAGTGTTGGTTGTTACGGTTATTATTTTAACATATTTTTAATCTAAAATCAAATCTATGCTCCAATTGTTTACAAAATATTAAATAACAAAGAAAATATGCGGGATAAATGGTAAAAATATTTTGCAATTTGAAAAAATTAGTGGTATAATATAATGACTATATTTTTAATCTTTGGGAAGGACATTTCAAATGAAAAAATTTCCGTTGATTTGGGCAATATTATTTTCATTTCTGGCTGTTGGTTTAGCCTTTACGGGATTTACCATAACACCTGCGGTTTTAATTACAGTAGCCATAGTGGTTTATTGCGTTGCTTATAAATTTTACTTTTTCCCTGTGATGGCTGTCATCTGGGGTGCCGGACTATACTGGATATTCGGGTTTAATGTATGGGCAACACTTTGCGCTTGTTCACTTACACTGCCGGTTGCACTTATTATTGCAATTTGCTTTAAATTAAAAACATCATTCGCAGCATTGATATCTGTTTCATCACTTGCTGAAACAGGCATATCGGCTATGTGGATATACAGTTATACAAACAAAATAGGCAAAACAGCCGCAGAACTTTTGTGTGAGCCGATGATAGAAACAATAAAGCTTATCCGAGCAGATTATGCGGCTCAGGCAGAAGAAATGCTTGTTTTTGCAGTTGACCTTGTTTTTCCGTCAATGCTTATAATTTCAGCAGTTTTGGTTACTTATGCTATTTTCGGATTTTCAAGAATTTTTCTCAAAAAGAACGGATTGGTGTATAAACACATGCCCGCCTTTGACGAGCTTAATATGAACAGATCTCAGGGTATTGTGTTTGTGGCAATATTAATACTGTCACTTATTTTTGGTATGTACTCTCCGGTGCTGTATAACGTGATTACTATTGTAAGTACTCTTTTTACAGTATGCGGCTTGTCGGTTGTATGCTTTTATCTTAAGAGCTTTGGTATGCCACCCTATTTGAGAGTAATTGTTTGTGTTATGCTTGTTACATTTATGTCGGGCTTCATTTCACCAATACTGTTTGTGCTTGGTATATGGGACAGCTTTAAAACTTTACGAAAAAAATTTTTTGTTATTTAATTTTAGGAGGTAATATATTATGAAAGTAATACTTCAATCTGATGTAAAGGGTCAGGGTAAAAAAGGACAGATTGTGGAGGTTAGTGATGGCTATGCACGTAATTTCCTTTTGCCTAAGGGTCTTGCAAAGGAAGCAACAAAGGCAGCGGTAAACGACCTTGCAGGCAAGGATGCATCTGCACAGTACCACAAGGAACAGGAAATTGCAGAGGCTAAGGCAACAGCAAAAAAAATTGACGGACAGAAGGTAAAACTTTCTGCTAAAGCCGGTGATAACGGAAAGGTTTTAGGTTCTATTACCGCACAGGCTGTAGCAGAGGGTATAAAAAAGGAGTTACATGTTGTGCTTGATAAAAGAAAGGTATTGGTTGGTGACGGAATAAAAACAACCGGAGAAACTGAGGTTGAAATCAAAGTTTATCCGGAAATAACTGCAAAAATAACTGTTGTTGTAAGTGGGGAATAAGAAATGGATATTACAGGAAGGAGTATGCCATACAGTGTAGAGGCAGAGCAGGCTGTGCTTGGCAGTATGATAATCAGCCAGGAAGCGCTGACAAAAGCAATGGAACTTGCTCTTCATGCTGATGATTTTTATTTGGAGCAGCACAAAACTATTTTCTCTGCTCTTATGGAGTTGTATGGTCTTAATACACCTATAGATCTTGTTACTTTAAGTGGTGCACTCAAGGAAAACCTTGACAATGTGGGCGGTGTAGCCTATCTTGGTCATATTGCAAGTAATATAAGCACTACAGAAAACGTAAAATATTATATTGATATTATCAAAGGCAAATCGGTGCTGAGAAAGCTTA
The DNA here is from genome assembly GCA_045592225.1 of Clostridia bacterium. Taxonomy (GTDB): domain Bacteria; phylum Bacillota; class Clostridia; order UMGS1883; family UMGS1540; genus JAZNUH01. The sequence goes on from JAZNUH010000019.1 coordinate 11,784, forward strand.
TAACCGCCGGAACCGAAATTGCCGATATGAGTTATGACGAATCGGAAGATGTAGCCACAATTTTAAACAGTGCAGAGCAGAAGATTTTTAATATTCTTCAGGGCAGGAATAATCAAAGCCTTTATCACATCCGTGATATTATGCCCTCTACAATACAGAATATCGAAAAGCTGAGAGAAGCGGGCGGTAAGGTTTCGGGGTTGCCCACAGGATATAAACGTCTTGATGCTTTAACTGCGGGTTTGCAGAATACTGACCTTATCATTCTTGCTGCACGTCCCGGTATGGGTAAGTCCAGCTTCGCTTTGAATCTTACAAGAAACATTGCGACTGCAACCAAAAAGCCTGTTGCTATATTTACTTTGGAAATGTCAAAGGAGCAGCTTGTAAACCGTCTTTTGTGCAGCGAAGCGCTTATTGACAGCGAAAAAATAAGAACAGGAAATATTAATGGCGAGGATATGAGCAGGGTTGCCCATGCCCTCGGCAAGCTTGTTACATTGCCCATATATATTGATGATACCCCCAGCATTTCTGCATCGGAAATCCGTGCAAAATGCAGAAGACTGAAGATGGAAAAAGGACTTGGAATGGTTGTAATTGACTACCTTCAGCTTATGCAGGGCGGAAGTAAAAAAACCGATAACCGTCAGCAGGAAATATCAGAGATTTCACGTTCACTTAAAATTCTGGCAAAGGAAATGGATGTTCCTGTGCTTACACTTTCACAGCTCAGCCGTGCTACCGAATCCCGTGCGGATAAAAAGCCTATACTCAGTGACCTGCGTGAATCGGGTGCTATCGAGCAGGATGCTGATATTGTTATGTTTTTAAACAGAAAGAATGGGGAGGATGTTGCTCCTGACGAGCAGAATCTTGCTGAATGTATTATAGCAAAGCACAGAAATGGTGCGACCGGTACAATTGAGCTTGTGTGGAGAGGCGAATATACTACATTTATGGATTATACTCCCCAATACTAAAGTTAGGAAGTTTTATTATTGCTTACCTTTGAATTTAAAGAGTTTATAAAAAAACACAATCTGTTTACAAAGGGTGATACTGTTATTGCTGCCGTTTCGGGCGGCGCGGACTCTATGTGTCTTTTGCACCTTTTGTCGCAAATGGATATAAGGGTTATTTGTGCACATGTAAATCATGGTATAAGAGCAGATGCTCAGAAGGACAGTGATTTTGTTGAAGCCTTCTGCAAGGAGAGGGACATAGAATTTGAAAGTCTTTCTGCCGATGTCAAGGGCTATGCACAAAGCAAAAGCATTTCCGAAGAAATGGCAGGCAGAGAAATACGCTACAAATTTTTCTTTAAGCTTTTAAAGGAATATAATGCCAAAGCTATTGCAACAGCGCACAACAAAAATGATCAGAGCGAAACGGTGCTTTTAAATCTCATACGCGGAAGCGGCATGGCAGGTCTTTCAGGTTTTGCTCCAAAAAGAGGCGACGGAGTTGTGCATCCTTTATCGGACATCACTCGCGACAGGATAGAAGAATATTTGAAATTTCACGGAATAAGCTGGTGTGAGGACAGTACAAATGCACAAACAGATTATACAAGAAACAAGATAAGACATCTTGTTATACCTGAAATTTTAAAGATTAACCCGGGTTTTACAGATAATGTGGCACGCTGTGCGGATATTTTGCGTAGCGAGAATGAATTTTTAAACTCGCTTGCGGCAGAGCAAAATGCATTTTGCATAAAGGATAATAAAGCAGTTATAAAAGCTGAATTGCTCGTAAGTATGCCAGAGGTATTGGCTAAAAGAGTGATTATTGCTGCGGCAAATTCCGTTGGAGTTATTCCGGATGCACGGATTGTAAATGAAATTTATGCGCTTGCAGAAAAAAACAGCGGCAGGCAAATTCCTGTGCGTGGCAAAGTTACTGCAATAAAGCAGTATGACAGTATTATTATGGGGGTAAACGAAAAGGTAAAGGATTTTATGTATAAACTGCCCGAGGAGGGTGAATTGCTTATAGACGAAACCAAAACTATAATAACCGTTTCAAAAGAAGCAAAGCAAGGATATATTGGTCTTAAAGCCGGCGAATATTCTGTAAGAAACAGAAGAAACGGTGACCGTTTTAAGCCGGAGAAAATGTCGGGAAGTAAAAAACTTAAAGAATTTTTTATTGATATTAAACTTCCGGCACAGGAAAGGGACAAAGTTCCCATTATTGTCAGCGGAGATGAAATTGCAATGGTTGGTAATATACGCAGAGGCAGAGATTTTACAGGTGACGATATTTTTATAAAAATACATTCATTGTAAAATATAATAAACGAAAGGATAAAAACCATGAACAACATTGATATTCTTATAAGTGAAGAGGCAATTCAAAATCGCGTTAAAGAACTGGGTGAGCAGATAACCGAGGATTATAAGGGCAGCGATTTGGTTATAATAACCGTGTTAAAGGGTGGCTTTGTATTTACAGCTGACCTGGTGAGAAGAATTGATTTGCCTCTTACCATAGACCTTATGGCAGCATCATCTTACGGTGCTGGAACAGAATCCTGCGGAGAGGTTAGAATACTTAAGGATATAAATATTGATATTAAGGGAAAGGATGTTCTTATAGCAGAGGATATTCTTGATACAGGCAACACTCTTTCTATGCTTAAAAAGCTTTTTGAGGACAGAGGCGCAAAGAGTGTAAAAATATGTGTTGCACTTGATAAGCCTGAACGACGTACAGCAAATGTTGAGGCTGATTATATTGGTTTTGTTGTACCTAACAAGTTCCTTATAGGCTATGGGCTGGATTATGATGAAAAGTATCGCAATCTGCCTTTTGTAGGCGTTGTTAATTGTTAACTTTTTGTGAAATCGGTTGATTTATGTTGTTTTGTGTGATAATATTCTAAAAAATTAACAGAAAGGGGGCGGAATCGTTTGCCTAAAATATTAAAAAGCATAAGCTTTTACATTATTCTGTTTGTTGTAGTTTTTCTTATTTACAGCACAATCAGTTCGGGCGGAGGAATTTCGCAAATCAGCTTCAGCGAGTTTGAAGGCTTGCTCAGAAGTGAAAAAATAAAAGAGATTGTAATAGAGGAAAATAGCGTAACCGCTACTCTTTATGCAAAGGAAAAGGGTGCGGACGGTAAAGAATATAAGGAAGTTACTACTAAAATAGCATCTGTTGATATTTTGTATCAGCAGGTAGGTACCGTGCTTGCTGACCAGAGCCAGAGAGATGTTCTGGAAATTACAATGGCACCGCCAGAGGAAATGCCGTTCTGGCTTTCCATGCTGCCTACTTTGATTATAATAATAACAATAGTTCTGTTCTGGTATTTCTTTATGCAGCAGTCCCAGGGCGGAGGCGGAAAGATGTCCTCTTTCGGAAAGAGCCGTGCAAAGAAAATGACAGATACATCCAAAAAGCACACATTCAAGGATGTTGCAGGTGCTGACGAGGAAAAAGAAGAACTTCAGGAGATTGTTGAGTTTTTAAAAGCGCCTTCGCGTTTTACAGAACTTGGTGCACGTATTCCAAAGGGTGTACTGCTTGTAGGTCCTCCGGGAACAGGTAAAACACTCCTTGCCAAGGCTGTTGCAGGCGAAGCAAATGTACCCTTCTTCAGCATAAGCGGCAGTGACTTTGTTGAAATGTTCGTGGGTGTTGGTGCATCACGAGTTCGTGACCTTTTTGACAATGCAAAGAAAAACTCTCCCTGTATAGTGTTTATAGATGAAATTGACGCGGTTGGACGTCGCAGAGGTGCAGGCCTTGGCGGCGGACACGATGAAAGAGAACAGACACTCAATCAGCTGCTTGTTGAAATGGACGGCTTTACACAGAATGAAAATATAATAGTTATTGCTGCTACTAACCGTGCAGATATTCTTGACCCTGCATTACTGCGTCCCGGCAGATTTGACAGACAGGTTTATGTCGGAATTCCCGACCATAAGGGAAGAGAAGCAATACTCAAAGTACATGCGCAGAATAAACCTATTGCACCCGAGGTTTCTCTTGAAAACGTTGCTAAAACAACATACGGGTTTACAGGTGCAGACCTTGAAAACCTGCTTAACGAAGCGGCTCTTCTGACAGCGCGCAACAGAAAGAAGCAGATAACAATGAAAGAACTTGACGAGGCAATGCTCAAGGTGGTTATGGGAACAGAGAAAAAGAGCCGTGTTGTTAAAGAATACGATAAAAAGACAACGGCATATCACGAAGCAGGCCACGCAATTGCTTCACATATTCTGCCTACTCAGGACCCTGTTCATCAGGTATCTATTATTCCCAGAGGCAGAGCAGGCGGATTTACCATGTCATTGCCCGACAGTGACAAGCAGTATGTTTCCAAAAAGGAAATGCTGGACGATATTGTTGTATGTCTTGCAGGTCGTGTAGCAGAAGAAGTTGTGTTTGATGAAATTTCCACAGGTGCATCAAGTGATTTACAGAAAGTAACCGATATTGCAACAAAAATGGTAACTAAATACGGTATGAGTGAAAAGCTTGGTTCTATGACCTTTGGTTCGGATAATGACGAGGTGTTCCTTGGCAGAGATTACGGTCATGCCCGTAACTACAGTGAAGCTACCGCTGCTGAAATTGATGCGGAAATAAGCTGTATTGTAAAAGAAAGCTACAAGAGAACTCAGCAGCTTATAAAAGATAATATGGATAAGCTTGACAGAGTTGCTATGGCACTTTTGGAACACGAAAAGCTTGATGGTGCTGAATTTATAAAAGCATTCGACGGTGTTACAGAACAGGTAGAAGCAGAAAAAGAAGAGGAGTAATAATCTTGAAGGATTTATGTTTTGATAAAAAAATAGTCTGGACAGAACACAAAGAGCTCAAACAGGAAATCTTTGATTTTTGTGAAGGCTACAAAAAGTTTTTAAATAATGCAAAAACAGAACGTGAGTTTACAAAAAATACTGTTATTGCTGCAGAGGCAAAAGGTTTTGTGCCTCTTGAAACAAAATCTGCTCTTAAAGCGGGGGATAGAGTTTACCTTGTTAACCGCGGCAAAAATGTATTGCTTGCTGTAATAGGCAAGGAGGATATTGAAAAGGGTATTAATCTTGTTGCGGCGCATATTGATTCACCCCGACTTGATATTAAGCCATCACCTCTTTTTGAGGATGGCGGAATGGCATTTCTTAAAACCCATTACTATGGCGGAATAAGAAAATACCAGTGGGTTTCCACACCTCTTGCGATGCATGGCACAGTTATTTTAAAAAACGGTGAAAGTGTTGATATTGCCATTGGTGACGAGGGTGATGATTTAACCTTTACCATCAATGACCTTTTGCCGCATCTTGCAGTTGAACAGAGTAAAAAGAATTTGCGCGAGGCATTTGATGCAGAAAACTTCCATATTCTTGTTGGCAGCATTCCTGTTGATGAAGAAGATGTAAAAGAACCTGTTAAAATGGCTGTGATGCAGTATTTAAATGATAAGTACGGCATGATTGAAGAGGATTTCTTAAGTGCAGAAATCGAAATGGTACCTGCATTTGATGTAAAGGATGTAGGCTTTGACCGTGGTATGATAGGCGGAGCAGGTCAGGATGACAGAGTGTGTGCATACACCGCACTTGAGGCGATTTTTGAAACGGATAATCCAGAAAAAACTGCGGTTTGTCTGCTTATAGATAAAGAAGAAATAGGCAGTATGGGTAATACCGGCGCTCGCTCACATTTCTTTGAAGATACCCTTGCGGAAATATGTGCTCGAATAAAGGATAACTATTCTGATATTGTTTTAAGACGTTGCCTTGGTGCATCAAAGTGCTTGTCTGCAGATGTTTGCTCTGCATTTGACCCTAATTACGCATCGGTTAGTGACAAGAAAAACAGCGCATACGCAGGCTATGGTGTAGCGGTTGTAAAATACACAGGTTCAGGCGGTAAAGGCGGTGCAAGTGATGCATCAGCAGAACTTGTTGCACATATCCGCACAATCTTTGATAAAAACAGTGTTTCATGGCAGATGGGTGAGCTTGGTAAGGTAGACGTAGGCGGCGGAGGCACAGTTTCGCAGTTTATAGCAAATCTTAATGTGGATACTATTGATTGCGGCACACCTGTTCTGGCAATGCATTCGCCTTTTGAAGTTACATCTAAAGCTGATGTTTATATGACATATAAGGCTTACAAGACATTTTATAAATAACAGCAATTAAAGCAGAAAAATCTTTTGTGGATTTTTCTGCTCTTCTTTGGAGCGTGAGATAATGCATAATGCAAAATATAAACATAGTGTAATATTGTCCTGGATGGCTTTTGTAATGTATGCAGTTGCAACCTTTACAAAAATTAATTACAGTGCATCAATATCCTTTCTTATAAAGGAAAACATTTTTACAAAGACACAGTCTGGTGTAATTGCAGCGGCATTTTACCTGGTTTATGGTGTGGGACAAATCTTTTGTGCAAAGCTTATAGACAAGTATTCTCCTTATCGTGTGGGTATTGTAGGTCTTTTGGGATGCCTTGCGTGTAATGCGGCATTGTGCTTAACCTGCAGTTATGAATGGGTGCTTCTGCTTTGGACATTAAACGGTGCTTTTGGTTGGGTGTTCTGGCCGGGACTGGTGCGCATGGTGTCCGAGTGTGTTCATCCTGTTGAACGTAAGTTTGCAACGAATCTTCTTACAACGTCAATTGCTGTCGGAGGTATACTCAGCTATCTTTGTACTTCGCCGATTCTTGAAAGATTTGGGTGGAGTGGAGTTTTTGCACTTAACTCAATTGTTATTCTGATCACTTTGGTTTTGTGGCTGTGTGTAATGTTTTATACAGAAAAGGTGCTCTATAAGGTCAAGACAGAAAGTAAAAATAATTCTGTTATGCCGGTGGGTGATTTTATTAAGCTTAGCTTTAAAAGTGGACTTATACTTCTTACCCTTGTTTTGTTTATAAGAGCGATTTTGGATAACGGTCTTAAAACCTGGTTCCCGACAATGATGATGGAAAGCTACAACATTTCAACCGTAACGGCAGGAATACAGACTGCGCTGGTATATATTTTTAATATTGCAGGGATGTTCCTCATTACTCCTGTTATATCAAAAATGAAAAATGAATCGACGATGACGGCAGTGCTTCTTATTGCTGTATTACCCTTTGCGTGCATTATGCTAAAAATCGGAAATGTACATCAGCTGCTTGCTTTTGGAGCTTTCGCTGTGATTACAACACTTACATATACCTTAAACGGTGTTCAGGTTATGATTTCGTCTGCATTCGCTGAAAAAGGTTTAAACTGTAGCGGAAGCGTTGCGGCACTTCTGAACGGATTTGCCAGCCTTGGTGTACTTGCAGCAAGTGTATTTTTTGGATATGTAGCTGAAAATTATAACTGGTATTCGGTTGTGCTGATAGCTGTTATACTGATTATTGCGGCATTATTTATTTGTTTGCCGGCGTATTTTATGTGGAAGAAATTCAAATCATCGAACCAAAGCAATTGACTTGCTTTGGTTTTTTTAATAAAATAAAAATATAAAAGGAACTTTCGAGTATAACTTAACGTCAAATATGAAAAGGAGGAATTTGTATGAAACATAAGAAAATTATTGCTGTATTACTTAGCTTGGTATTAATGTTACCTGCAGGAGTATGTGCTAATGACACAACCATAATCCCGCGCGAGCAAATTCCAATTGATA
>JAZNUH010000020.1:0-5243 GCA_045592225.1 Clostridia bacterium
CTTATCATCGGGACCAAATTCGGTTTCGGAATAGCCCTTGATGATTCCGTTCTGCTGTCCCCAGATAACTGCATTTGCATAGTATGCTCCCATGTCCACGTCTGCAAAAGGAATACTGCGATTTACAGCAGGCTCACCCTCTACACGATAGAGAACAGTGACCATCATTGCTCTCGTCTGAGCAGAGTCAGGTTCAAAGGTTGTTTCCGTTGTTCCCTTAAAGATTCCATTTTCGATTACATAATCGGTGTCGAAGTGATACCACTTTGTAATGTCAAGATCATCAAATGCCAATGACGGACAGTTGTGTGTGTCTGTGCTGGATTGTTCGTCATCGTGTTTATCCCACTTAGCATAGAGTGTGAAGTTTTTAGTTACCTTGCTTTCAAAGTCATACTTTTCGGTAAGTTCTTCATCTATGTACCAACCATTAAATGTATAACCTTCTTTTTCAGGAGTTTTCGGCTCGGCAACTTTTGCATTTTTGGTAACCGTCGCACTTGATACACTGCTGCCGCCGTTTGTATCGAATTTAACAGTGCAGCGTGTTACGGAAGAACCACCACCGCCACTGCTTGGCAAATCATAACCGATTGCATAAGTGGAAAATTTCTTTGCATATACAACGATGTGATTTTCTTTTACTTCAAAATACTCACCATCAGCATTTGCGTTCCCGATGCCTGCTCCAAGCTTTTCACTGGCGGAGCCGTGATAACGGTAAACTGTAATATTTCTCTTATTGCCTTTTTCAAAAGGAATAATAATTTCGATAAGTCCGGAGGTTTCCTCTAACTTAGTGCTTTCTGCGCCGCTGATGCTTTGTGTCAGGTTGATTTCAATAAACTGAATATATCTGTTGCCGGACACTTTTTTAATTTCTTTCTGTTCGTTCTGTCTCTGCTCCTGTCCCTGAACATCATCGCTTCCGGTTATGTCTTCTTTACTTTCAACGGTCATTTTCACCGTAACATCAGCATTTTCGTTGTTTGACGATACAATCTGTGCTTCTTCATCAAGTCCGCCAACTATGATTTGAGGGGTGTCAGGTTTAATTTCAAGCTCGGAATTGATGTCGGTAGCAACAAACACAACATCGTTTGCATTTGCACTTTCAGTCACTTCGATTTTAACAGTCTTTATTGTGCTGCCGTCATTTTCTTCCTTTTCGGCAACGATGTTATAAAGTCCTTCCTCGGTGATGAAGGAATAACTGCCGTCTGCTGCTGTTGTGGTTGTTGCAATAATGGTATTACCTTGCTTCAATGTTACTGCTATACCGCTAAGACCGTATTCACCGTCTGTTACTTTGCCACTGATAGAGTAAACAGGCTTGTCATTCCATTTTGCATAAAGGATTGTATCCTCTGTCATTGTATTGCTGAAATTCCAAGAGTTAAGGCATTCTTCATCCTTATACCAGCCTGCAAACACAAAGCCATCCTTTGTAGGCTCAGCAGGAGCCGTGATTGCCTGATTATATTCGCAGGTCTTACTTTCAACCTCTGTGCCTTCGCTTGAGTTAAAGGATATGGTAATCAATGCACCATCCGCAATTACAACCTGTTTTTCAGCACTTGCAAGGTAGTTAGGTTTTTCTTTATATCTCACAAGGTATGTTCCTGCGGCAAGGTTTGTAATTTCTGTTTCAGAAATTGCTGTGTATTCGCTTGCGCCTTCAAGCTTGTATTCCATCTCGGATGTTACGCCTGTCAGTTTACCGTCTGCTTTTGCCTTGATTGTTTCATTAACCGCAACAGGTGTTTCAGGAGCATCCTGTGATGCCTTTGACATACCTACATTCACATTTTCGATATTTCCTGTAAAGTTACCGTTTGCAGTGAATGTTGATGTGTCTGCCACATTCGTTACATCGCTCCAAGCTCCTGTCGCTGTAAGTTCGTCAACCGTAACTGTTGCAGTCGGTGTCTGTGCTTCGCCTGTATAGGTAAGCTGTGTAAATTCACCAACGGTTGCGCCTTCAATGTTTTTTTTCGCAATTGTGTATGACTTCTGCACATTCCCTGAAAAGTTTCCGTTTCCTTCGATGGTAAGTATATAATCTCCGGCATTGGTATTAACATCGCCTGATACATCATAGGTAATTGTAAGGCCGTCAATAGTAGCGCTTTCGATTGTCTGTTCCTGTGAGGTTCCGTTATATGTAAGAGCATCACCAAGAGTGATTTCTGCATTTGTGATGTCTTTTTTGTTGATAACAACATCTGCACTGCCGGTTACTCCATTGTAATTTGCTTTCTCTACTTTGTAGTAAATTGTGTAAGTTCCCTCATCGGTGTATGCAGGAGCAGTATCAAGGTCGTATGTTCCATCTGCTGTTCCATACTTAACTGTCGCACCGTCTGCAACGCCTGAAAGTGTCACGCTGATTGTATGGTCTTGGTTATCATAATCTCCGATATATCCATCAGCTGCAATTTCTGTTGACATATCAGCAGGGGTTATTTCACCAACATTGGCAGTTGCTGTGTTCGTGCTTAATTCATAGTTTTCGCTCTTTGTCCCTGTAAGTGTAATTTCTGTTGCATTAACTGCGGTAGTTCCGACATTAACTCCGCCGTAAACAAAAGTCGCATTTGCATCTACATCATCACTTCCAACCTTGTTTGCTAGCGCAATTGTAAGTGTGTGTCCTGTCGGAATATCAGAAGTCCCGTCATAAATCTTACTTACTGTACCCGAAACAGAAGGAGTCAGCACTCTTTTTTCTATTGTAAAGCTTGCAGACGCAGTAGCTTCTTCATAAAGGTCTGTTTCTGCAAAGGTAACAGTTACCTTATATGCACCTGCATTTTGAGGTGCATTTGAATCGCTGTAATCTTTATCATCCGTGGATTCATAAAGGTAAGCTGCATTTTCGATTCCGTTTGTTGCACTTGCAATCTGCGGAGGGTTTGCTGTATCGCCATAGATCCAGTCGTTTATCTCAACCGAGCCTACACCGTCCGCTTTATTAACTGTCAGGGTTGCTGTAATGTCGCCTGCCGCATATTGTGCATTAGCAGCAGTTGACATCTTAATATCTATCGTTCCTGCTTTGGTGATTGTAAGATTTGTGCCGCTAAGTGTACCTGCACCTGTACCGCCTGCAACAATTTCGTAGGAAACTGTACCTGTGGTTGTTCCTTTTGTAAACATCTGCGATACATTATAAGAAGAACCGTTGTATGTAATTTCTTTGTCAGTTTTACTGTGTGTAACACTTATTGCAGCTACATTTGTCACAGTAATGCTTCCGCTTACAGCAATACCATTAGTATTGTAATCTGACAATTCACCGTCTTTAACACTCCATGCAAATATGTTTGTCTGAGCCGGAACAGAGTTGTAGTTTGCACAAGCCCATTCAATGTCCGCCGTTTTGTCTCCGAGTTCGGTTTCGTATGTAACTGTTGTCGGAAGTTCGGCAATTGCTTCGCTCACACTAGCGTGGTAACCTACAAGCGTTTTATTTTCAGGAGCATTTGTGAGATTTGTAAGTTTTCCTATTCTCGTCTTATCAAAGGTCTTTGTAAATGTCAAAACATTACCGTCTGCCGTTTTAGTCCAACCATCTTTGCCTATGCTGTCTGCAAACTTGTGGTTACTGTCAGCGGTTAATGTAACCGTTGCAGTATAAGCTGTATTAAAACCAAACTTAACATCACTTATATCCCATGAAATAGCTGCTGTGTAGCCAGTGCCATTTTCAACCGTTGTCTGCTTATCTGCAAGTGCTTCAGGTGCTGCTACATCAAAGGCCACGCTGTCGATAGTTGCCTTTGCAATGGTAAAGGTCACGCTTGCGGTCTCGCCGTCTTTTGTGATGCTTGCGGTAGCAGTGCCGGCATCGACATTGTTGCTGTAGTTTACAGTCAACTCTCCGCCTTTCCAGTCATCTGAATAAGAAACTGTTGCGCCCTTCTTCTCCGTACTATCATAAATAATAGTTCCGGTAGGCGCCATAACCTCAGCGGTCTGGCTATGACCGCAAGAACAACTTTCGTAAATCACACTATCGCTTGCGGTGTAAGTGTAGTTGTGAGTGTGTGCAGGTGGTGCATAGTCCACTGCGTCGGAAATCAGCACATAGCCGTTTGGGAGAGTAACCTTGCAGACATAAGTACCGTCCTCGCCGGCGGTCAGGGTTTTTTTGTTCTCTCCGTCAATTGTATCGCTCAAGCTTTTTTCTGTAATATAAATTTTTACACCGTCTTCGTTAGTGGGTTTGTTGTTGTATTCCACTATTAAGTATGTGTCAACCGATTTTGGAAGAGTCAGTTCCCAATATTCTCCATTATTCTCAAAATTATGCCCGTTAAGGCTAATATTGGAAATCTTGGTCGGACCTACAGGTTCCACACGAACGGTTATTCCTTGATCCAGAAAAAGTTCAACCGGCCTGGAACCTGTATAAAGCTCATCCAAATACCAAATGCCTTCTGGGGAATATATCGCTTCGCTTGCGCTTATCAAGTCGGAGTGTTCGTCAGTCAGATAATAGCTTTCGCTTGTTTCTTCATACCATTGATACGACAAATCGGAATCGTCGGTAATATCCATCCATACACCATTTATCTCATCGTACTCTTTCACGCCTACAGCGGGAGCATCGCCTGTGGGCTGCGGATCAATCTTCCATTTCAACATCCACAAAGGTTCAAGGACAATAGAATATTCATGGAAAATGGTACCTATTGTCATAACATCTTCCTTGGTAACAGCATAATCGCACTCTACCGACTTCGGGCTAATATTTTCAACTTCGTCTATAAGAACCCCACCGCAGTAAGTGTATCTCCAAAGCTTCCAGCCGTTAAGTATGTTTCCTTCGGAAGGTGCGAGTTCGTTCATAACAGCACTTTGTTCATTGAGAGCTGTGCCAAGTTCTACGTGTATCAGCTTATCGTTATTCACATTGCCATTATAAAAATATCCAAGCGGTTCATTATTTTTCGCAACAACTGCCGTTGCATATACTGCTTCAAGAAGAGATTTGCTGTTTATATCACTTTCTGAAAGCGTTCCATCGGCTTCATAAAATTCCAGATATATCAGCCCTGAACTGTCATTTTCCCAAAGTTTCCAGCCGATAAGGTTGTCCGTAACACGGTCTGAAAGTGAAGTTTGTTCGTTGAGGGGAGAATTAAGAGTAATCTGTTTTTCTTCCATATCAGACGGATCAAGACGAGCATACCACTCAAGTATATCCGTACCGGTGTAAACATCAATATTTGCCGAGT
>JAZNUH010000021.1:0-8543 GCA_045592225.1 Clostridia bacterium
GTTCATTGCATTGGTCTCCTTCCATGGCATAAATACCACCCCCTTCGATGGTATTATATCATAAGGACTTACCGATGTGCTGACACAAACACTTACCGATGTCCTGACACATTCGACTTACCGATGTGCTGAAACCGGACATTCCATTATATCCTTCCACTGTCTGCGATGTCCTCCATCTCAAAATCCCCCCTGAAATCCTTTGGATTTCTTCCCCCCTTTAGGCAAGGGGGGCCGGTCGGGGAGGCTTGGAGCGGGTGCACAGGTATATTGCAGGGCAGGGGCTTGCTCCTGCCGGTTGGTTTGTGGGATTTCTTCCCCCCTTTAGGCAAGGGGGGCTGGTCGGGGAGGCTTGGAGCGGGTGCACAGGTATATTGTAGGGCAGGGGCTTGCTCCTGCCGTTTGGTTTGTGAGGAAGATGATAAGCAAAGAGCACCCAAAGCCTGCAGGCTTTGGTTGGTCTTTTGAGGATTGAGTTTTATGATTTATTCTGCTCTTTCTATACGGATATTATCATAATAGCAAAGGTTTTCATCCGAGCCATTTCTCATCATAAGGCGTATACCGTTGCTGTGCTCTGTTGTAAGAGTGAATGTGCAGCTAAATTCCTGCCACTGAAGGTTTTCTTCATCTGTTCCGGTAGCCTCTCCCATTGAAGTCGAAAAAACTGTTGAGCCGTTTGCAAGATCTTCAATTTTTATAAATCCGTCTGTACCAAGCTGCTTATAGTCAAAGGAGAGAATATATTCGCCGGGAGCATTTATCACTGTGCCCGGTATTGCACCGTCAGCTCTTGCCATTTCTGACAATGCTATGTAGTTTGTTCCTTCGGTTCCGCCTCCGTCTGTAATAAGGGCTTGCGCCGCTGTTGTGTTGGCAAATGTCCATACTGCCGGGATTCCGTCTGTTACATCTTCAAAGCCCGGGTTTAAAGCATAGTTCCCGCCCGGGGTGTGCACAGGAATAAGTCTTATATTATCCCACACGCCTTCACCGTAGGTTGTAAACTGAACTGTTATTTTCTTCACTGCGCCTGTAAGCTCTGCCGCCAGATCGTTAAGACAGATATTATGGCGGTACATTCCGCCCCCTATATTATTACTGTCATCTGCATACAGGTCATAGCCGGTTTCCCATGTATTGCTTGCACTTTGTCCCGACGCCGTGTTCACTGTAACCGTTACTGCCGTGGTGCTTCCGCTCTCGTATGAATCAAAGGTGAGGTGCCAGCTGTAATTTGTCGGGTCAGTGTATACATCCTCTCCCCCTTCAATTGTAACCGTCTGGCTTATACCTGCCGCTGTATTTTCATTTGTGTTATATACACGAACTGCATTTTTTCCGCCGTCTGTAGACGCATATTCAGCAACGGCTGAAGGCTCTGCTACATATGCACCGCCCTGCACACTGTTCCAGCCGACTATTTCGGTATCACCGCTTTTGCTGTATTCAAAGCCGGGGTTTACAATATAGTTTTTCTCTTCATCCACGTCCATTTTAACAAGGCGTACATTATCATACATTACACCCTCTGCCCCGGTGCTCCAGGGATGGGCTCTCAATGAAACCCTGAGGATGTCCATTTCGCTGTTTACTCTTACAAGCTTTTTGTATGTTGCCCAGGGGACATTTGCAAGAGTTCCCTGTCCTGTTGCCGGCAGAGTTTCATCCACTATCTTTGCCCATGCACCATTGGTTATATTAAGATATGCCCAGCCTGCCGTGTTTGCTTTGTATTTAACCTCAAGCAGGTATACCTCGCCCTCATTTATACCGCTGTAAATCTGGTCCACGCTACCTGCGCCTGCAATGTTATTGCCGTTTGCGTCAATATTTGGCAGTAGGTGTACATAATTATCTTCTCCCTCTGCCGCGGGCTTTGCCACAAGCTGAACTACCGCTGATTCATTACCCCAACCGGTAAGCCCGTCTGAAAAGCCTCCGTTGGTCAGTACATTTTGTGTGTCAAGGTCGGGTGATGTAAGCTTGCACAGCACCGCCTGATAGGGATTGAGACTTACATTCAGCACAGAATTCTGAAGTGTTACTCCGCCTGTAGCACCGTTTATTACAGAAAGTCCGGTGCTTGCCGGCAGCTGTGCACCATTTTTTGTAAGAGGCACCTGTGCGCTTGCTGCCGATGAGCTTCTGTTTAAAACTGCGGCATAAATATCTGCCCCGTCCCGCCATACCTCATACCACAAAAGGTTGGTATAGCTCTTTGTAACCGTTTCGAATTCTCCTCTGCCGTAATGCGCGAACAGATGCGGCATATCCTTTTCATATGTAGATACCATGGTGTTCCAGTATCTGCCTTCATTAAGGTCGCTGTCCAAGGTGGGGTCATCGGGCACCCAGGTATAATATCCAACGCCGTGTGCTCCGCCCATAAGCGCCTGATAAAGCTCTGCCCTGAGCATTTCAGCTGTGGGGGTTATGCCCTTCCACGAAAATGCCTGAACAATAGCATATACAGGTTTTACTCCTCTTGCCCCCTCTACCGCTGCCAGGGTCATATCACCCACGTGCTTGCTGAAATCTTCTGTGCCGGGATAGGGGTCTATACCCAGACAATCAACGTATTTTGCAGACAGTGAGTATCTTCCCTTCTGGTCCTCGCACAGAAATACGGGGTGGGCATCATCTATGGTTCTTATGGTTTTGTAGGAGTTGCGAAGAATGTCCTTCATCGCTTCCTCTCCGCCGAATGATGCTGCATGGGAGAAGGGTTCATCCATTACCATGTAACAGAAAACAGCGGGATGGTCCTTTATATATTCTACAAACTGTGCAATATTGGCTGCATTTGCACTGTGTCCTGCCGGTCTCATTCCCCAGTAGCATACAACTGCCGCCTTCAGCCCCTTTGCGTGAATATTATCAAGCTCGGCAAGGCTTGTATCTCTGTCAAGACCGTTCGACGGCGCCCACTGGATTACGTTTACACCGGCAGCTGCGGCATCCTCGTAGTCGTTTAAATCAAAATGGTATGCCATAACGGGACTGAAGGGCTTGCCGTCCACCATATATACCCCGTCCTGAGTTATTGAGGTAGGCCTGTCAATTCTGTATATTTTTTCGGATATTGTTTCAACTATCGCCCCTCTGTTGTCCTTTATTGTTGCCCTGAGAGTGTATTCCACCTTCTTATCCAGCTCACTTATATCCATTTCCTTGACAAGGGTGTTTTGCGTAAAAGTGAGGTTTTGCTCTTCCACCTCTTTTACATCTCCGTTTAAAATTGCAATATCAACGGTATATCCCGTATCGGTATAAAATGCGTCCATTTTAAGTGTTACCGTTGCTTCATCAAATTCCTGATAATAGAAAATCCAGTCTGTCTGCATTTCAAACTGCTTGGGCCCCTCTATAAGCTTAAGACTTATATCGTCAAGGTAAATTACTGTCCCCTCTGAATAGGTACGGGGCATTATTGTCAGCGTATCGGCACCGTCTGCTACATAGAATTCATATTCAGCATATGTCCAGGCCTGTGCGGATGTAAAGCTGCTTGAATACATTTCCTTAACGTACTGACCGTCGCCCCACATTTCAAACTTTACATTCATACCGCTTGATGTGGTAGTGCCTTTATACCAGAAAGAAAGTCTGTATCTGCATCTTTCACTTACAGGAATATTTTGTTGTGCCAAAAACGGATTGTCTCCTGCCCTTGTATCCATTTTAACGGCATAATTGCCGCTGTGAACATTTGCAGCATTGTCCGATGCCTTTACAAGGCTGAGTACACTTCCGTTTGTCCAGGTGGTCATATTGCCCCACTCATCCGCAGCGGTTTTTGCCGGATTTACACTTTCAAAACCGCCGTTGCGAATATATTCTTCGCCGGTGCTTTTCAGGTATACATTGTCAAAATTACAGCCTGCACCGCCCGCAATCAGGGTTACGCCTATTGCTGTAAGCTTGTCACTCCTGCTTTGAGTAATCCAGCTCAAATCATATTTAAGCTCGTTCCACTGCCACAGTGTTGCGTGTATCTGACTTTTTTTATCTGCTACATCAGCGGCGTTTCTTACAACATTTACGCGCTGTGTCAAATTACTTCCGTTTTCAAAGGTTGCCTTTACCTCAAAGGCAGGAAAGCCACCTTTATTATATTCCATATCAAGGCTGAGTTCATAGCCGAAATTACCTCCGCCCTGTGCCCATTCGCTTATGACGACATTCTGATACAGCGCAGATGCCGGAACCATTACAGCATAAGCCTCTCCGTCTGTAATTCCGTATCCTGCTTTATTTGTAGCATGAGTGTTGGTCCAACCGGTTATGTTGGTTGAACCTGCCACAGCTCCGGTCTGAAAATCCCCGTTTACAAGTAGGTTTACAGGTGTTGATGCGTAGTAGGTTACAGGTAAGAGTGTTACCACCATTAACATACATACAAAGATTGCCAATAATTTTTTCATATAAAGCCTCCTTTTTAAATTAATTTTTGCAAACAAAAAGACACCATAATGGTGTCATTCATTTGCAATATTGCGCGCGGAAAGGTAAACTGCAAACACAGGGGGGTGCTCACAACTTATGTCCACGCTTATGAACGAGTAAGAATCAGTCTTTTTCATCTGCTTCGTCCTCCTTGCGCAGATTATAACATGGGAAACATTTTTGTGTCAATAGTTTTATTTGTAAAATGACAATTTTTTTGTTTGTAAAAGTGACACAAAAGTATATTGTAGTGGCGGAGTTCCATTCCCACCCGTTTGGAGTCTTTCCACCGTCTGCGATAGTTCTCCATCTCAAAATCCCCCCTGAAATCCTTTGGATTTCTCCCCCCTTCAGGCAAGGGGGGCAAGTCGGAGAGAAGGCTGCAATTTTCACATCCCGCATTAAGGGATAGGGAAAATGATTCAGAACAAGCGAACAGAGCCCGAAGGGTGGAACCGTCGGCTATATGAGATATGCCGACGGCTATGTTCGTTTGTAACAAAAGGGCACTAAAAAAAGCAACCCGATTCATTAAATCGGGTTGCATCCAATAAACAAATCAAAACGCACTAAACATTCGTTTTGTGTTGTCTCTATAAACATTTGCCCTTTTGTGCTCTGGGACATTTTCACATACCGCCTGAAGGGGTAGGGAAAATTAGTGCAGAATAAACGAATACAACCCTTGGGCGGAGCCGTCGGCAGTACGTGGTACGGCGACGGTTGGATTCGTTTATAGTTTGACGGCATAAAAAGAAATCCGCAAAAGCGGATTTCTTCGTCTTTCATCTTATTTTGTACTTTCTTTTGTTTCGTTCAATCGATTTCCTTTGCCGTCAAACGTTCTGTGCAATTTTCACATCCCGCCTGAAGGGGTAGGGAAAATTTCTTGGAATAGTCGAACTGAACCTGAAAGGTGAAACCCGAAGGCGTAAAATGTCAAAGCCTACGGCTTTGCGGGGTCCCCAAAAGTCGCAAGACTTTTAGGGGTAAGGAGCAAGCGAGCTGAAACGTACAAGTTTTGGTAAAAACTTGTACCATAGCGAAACTTGCGACGTTGTCGGGGGTGAAGTTCGGCTATAGCAAAAGACACAAAAAAGAACAAACCGCTTTTGTGGTGTGTCCCTATAATGTAAAAACTCTATTAACTTTAGGTGTGCACTTTTATTTAAAATGCAATTTATATACCCCCGTCTTTTGCGATCCGGGGAATTTTCACATCCCGCCTACAGCACGAGTGAAGGGGCTGTATATATTCTTGCCGCAAGTTCCTGATTGAGCATGTAAAGACTCTTGGGATCAGAACCAAACAGCTCCATTTTTGTAATCAGGTCATTGGCATTTGTTTCTTCCTCGCCCTGTTCCTTAACAAACCAATCCAAAAACTGCATTGTGCGGAAGTCTTTTACTTCGTAAGCTGCAGCATAGATATCGTTAATAAGGGAAGTTACATAAATTTCGTGTTCAAGACCTGCCTTTAACACGTCCATATCGCAGGTAAATTCTTTGTCCGGCTTTGCAATTGCATCCAGTGTAACCTTCTGATTTTCGTTTTGCAGGTACTTATAGAACAGCATTGCGTGGTCTCTTTCTTCCTGTGCCTGAATCATATACCAGTTTGCAAATCCGTCAAGACCTCTGTCTTCAAAATAGTTTGAAAAATCAAGGTACAGGTATGCAGAATAAAATTCCTTGTTAATCTGCTGATTTAAAAGTTCTCTAACCTTTGCATCCATTTTTCATTCCTCCTTATTCTTCAGAAAACATATCCTTGCCTACTCCGCAAAGAGGGCATTCAAAATCCTCGGGTAAATCTTCAAAAGCTGTGCCCGGCTCTATTCCCAAATCGGGAGCGCCTTCAGCCTCGTCATAAACCCATCCGCAAGCGTCACATACATACTTTTTCATAATTTTAAACCTCCATAATTTAATTTATTTTTTCAAAATCAGCGGCACCGTGTTTACAAAGGGGACAAACAAAGTCATCGGGTAAATTTTCGCCCTCGTAAACATATCCGCATATCTTACAAACATAACCCTTTTTACCCTCTGTTTCGGGCTTGGGTTTAACATTGTTCTGATAATATGTGTATGTCATGGTTTCTGCCTTTTTGATTACTCTTGATTCGGTAACCGAACAGATAAACATACCGTGTGTTTCAAGGTCAATATACTGCTCAACCTTAAGCGACATAAAGGAATTTATGTGTCTTGGCAGGAATATAAGTCCGTTATCCGAGCGAAGGGGCTCGCAGTCTGCAAACTTATCCACATTTCTGCCGCTCTGGAATCCGAACTTTTCAAACACTGAAAAGGGTGCATCCTCGGACAGGCAGTTTATGTTCATAATTCCCGTCTGCTTTATAATGTGGTGAGAATAGTTCTCTTTGTTTATTGTAACCGCAATACGGTTGGGTGTGTTTGTAACCTGAGTAACGGTGTTTACAATAAGACCGTTGTCCTTTTTGCCGTCATTGGATGTTACAACATAAAGACCGTAGCCTATGTTGAAAAGTGCAGTTAAATCGTTTTTGTTGGCTGTTTCATCGTGAGTTGCAAGATATTCTCCGCAAAGCTCGTCCACAAGCGCGTTAAGCTGTGCCTCGCTCTCCTCGGAGAGTGCCGACATAATTTTAACCCTGTTTTCTGCAAAGGTCAGGTTTTTGCTCTTTGAAAGCATATCGGTCATAACCTTTGCCGCCATAGGCGCCCAGCTGCCGTTTTCTATAAGTGCAACTGTGCGGTTTTGGAAATTGCGCTCGGTAAGGTGGTCGATAAACTCACGCATAAAGGGGAATATATCTGCATTATAGGTTGTGGTTGCCAGTATAATTTTGCTGTACTTAAATGCATCTGCAACCGCCGCGGACATATCGCCTCTTGCAAGGTCGTGCACCACTACCTCGGGGCAACCCTTTGCCTTAAGCTTTTCGGTAAGCTTTGCAACCGCCTTTTTGGTGTTGCCGTAAACAGAGGTGTAGGCTATAACTATACCCTCTTCCTCGGGCTGATAGCTTGACCAGGTATTGTATTTATCAAGATAAAAACCAAGATTTTCCGAAAGCACCGGTCCGTGCAGGGGGCAGATTTTTTCTATTTCAAGGCCTGCCGCCTTTTTAAGCAGAGCCTGTACCTGTGCACCGTACTTGCCAACGATACCTATAAAGTAACGTCTTGACTCGCTGAGCCAGTCCTCTTCCACATCAAGAGCGCCGAATTTACCAAATCCGTCAGCCGAGAAGAGCACCTTATCCTTACTGTCATAGGTAACTATAACCTCGGGCCAGTGTACCATGGGAGCAGTAACAAATGTAAGTGTATGCTCGCCGAGAGTGAGTGTATCCCCCTCGCCTACCACTATTCTGTTATCCTCAAAATCTGTGCCGAAAAAGTTTTTCATCATTGCAAATGCCTTTGTCGACGAAACTATTTTCGCATTTGGATAGGCCTTAACAAAGTTCATAATATTTGCCGAGTGGTCGGGTTCCATATGCTGAATTACAAGATAGTCAGGAGCCTTATCACCTAAAGTATTCTCGATATTATCAAGCCATTCGTGGGTAAAGTTTGCGTCCACGGTATCCATTATGGCAATTTTTTCGTCAATTATTGCATAGGAATTATAGGAAATACCATTTGGTACAATATACTGACCTTCAAACAAGTCTACCTTATGGTCATTAACACCTACGTATTTTATATCATTTGTTATATGCATAACTTTCACCTCTTTTTTTGAGCTTATAATATATTATCATATCTTTACCAAAAACTCAACGGCAAATACCAAATTTTATTCAATTATTTTTCCGTCTGTAGATATTGTAACTACCTGCCAGGGAATGAATTTGCCGCTTGCCATAAGTGCATTTTTTGCCGCATTTTCTATTCCGCCGCAGCAGGGAACCTCCATTCTTACTATTGTTACACTTTTTATATCATTATTTTTTATTATCGCCGTCAGTTTTTCCGTGTAATCCCCCTCGTCAAGCTTTGGGCAGCCGATAATTGTTATCTTGCCCCGTATAAAATCATTATGGAAATTACCGTATGCGTATGCGGTACAGTCTGCCGCTATAAGCAGATGTGCGCCG
>JAZNUH010000022.1:0-26702 GCA_045592225.1 Clostridia bacterium
GTGTGTTTTTTATTCCAGAATATTTACAAAAATAATACTTTTATGATATAATGCATAATATAGTAAGAGTGAATTTAGTATAAAGGAATGATTTTATGAAAATATGTGTATACGGTGCTTCGTCATCGGCAATTGATAAGGATTATATTGAAAAGGTAGAGGCTTTGGGTAAGCAGCTTGCCGAGCGCGGTCATTCGCTGGTATTCGGTGCAGGCACAGAAGGTCTTATGGGCGCTGTTGCCCGCGGAGTACATGCGGCAGGCGGCCACGTAACAGGTGTTATCCCCCAGTTTTTCCTTGATAATTCCGCAGAGGTGCTCTACCCCGACTGCGATACCTTGTATAAAACAGAAACAATGCGTGAGCGCAAGCAGATTATGGAAGACAATGCCGACGCATTTATTATGGTGCCCGGCGGCATAGGCACATACGAGGAATTTTTTGAAATAATGACCTTAAAGCAGCTCCACCGCCATAATAAAGCAATAGGGATTTATAACATCAACGGCTTTTTCACCGACATTTATGAGGTTATGGAAAATGCGGTGAATAAAAAATTTATGAAAGAAAAATGCCTTAAGCTCTTCTTTATGACCGAGGACACAGAAAAGCTTTGGGAATACATTGAAGGTCCTCAGGCAGAGCTTGATGACTTAAGCGAGCTTAAAAGAAACTAAAACAAGGGCAGTCCCTTTGGGATTGCCCTTGTTTTGTGATAAATTTCTCGGCTTTTTTCACAAATTTTTGCCAAAGCACTTGAAAGTTTTTAAGTTTTGTTATATCATATAAATATTAATTTGATATAAAGGGGAATTATCATGAAAAAATTTAAATTTATTTGCGTAGCTATGGCACTTCTTATGATGCTTACAGCATGCAGCAACATTGTCGACGTAACCGAAATGGCTACTCTTGGTGACGCAAAGGTATTAAAGAGTGAATTCAACTTCTACCTGCTCAACGCAAAGAGCACAATTTCACAGGCACTTTCCGCACAGGGTATTACTCTTGCAACAAGTGAAGACTGGCAGAACAATGAATACGAAGGCGTTCCCGCTGCACAGGCAGCAAAGGACGAAGCTGTAAAGCTGCTCCGTAATACAATGGTATGGGAAGCTAAGGGTAAGGAAGCTGGCTTTGCACTTGATGCAGAAGCCAAGGCAGAAGTAGAAACAGAGAGAAATTCTCTTATCGAAAGCGTTGGCGGACGTTATGCTTACGAAGAATTCTTTACATCCGAGGGTGTTAATCCTTCCGACCTGTCTGCTATTTTGGAAAGATCCATTTATGCAAGCAAGTATCAGGAAAAATATATGGAAGAACATGCCGACGAGCTTACAACCACACCCGAAGACATTCAGGCAACATATGCTTCCGACTACAGAACAGTTAAGCACATTCTCATAAGCAATCAGGCTCCCGAGGGTGTTGACCCCGCCGCTGAAGACCAGCCTGCAGATTATGATGCAGTTGCAAAGGGCACAGCGGATGACCTGTACAAGCAGCTCAAAGATGGTGCAGACTTTGACAAGCTTATGAACGAGCATTCGGATGACGGCAGAGATGAAGAAGGCAACCTCTACTCCACATCCTACACAATGGCACAGGACGGCTCTATGGTTAAAGAATTTGAAGATGCAGCATTTGCACTTGAAATCGGCGAAATCTCCGAGCCTGTACAGACAACATACGGTTACCACATTTTAACCCGTGTTGAAAATCCCACATCCGGCGAAGACTATGATGCCGCACTTCAGAAGGTTGAAGCTTCCGCACAGAGCGACAAGCTGGACAAGCTGGTTGAAATCTGGGCAGAAGAGCTCGGCTTTAAGACAAACGAAAAGGTTATTTCCAAAATAAAGATAGGCGCATAATTAATTTAAAAATACTGTAAAGTGGGGATTACCCACTTTACTTTTGGGAGGATAATATGTCAGGACATTCTAAATGGAGCAATATCAAGCACAAAAAAGAAAAGAGTGATTCTCAGCGCGCCAAGGTGTTTACCAAAATCGGCAGAGAAATCACAGTTGTAGTTAAGGCTGGCGGAGCCGACCCCGACTCCAACTCCAAGCTTAAAGACGTTATTGCAAAGGCACGTGCAAACAATATGCCTAACGATAACATTAACCGTTGTATTAAAAAGGCTGCAGGCGATATGTCTGCAGACAACTACGAAGAAATTGTTTACGAAGGCTACGGTCCCGCAGGTGTAGCTGTTATTGTTGAAACACTTACAGATAACAGAAACCGTACCGCAGGTGATATGCGCCACTACTTTGACAAGTACGGCGGCAACCTGGGTCAGTCAGGCTGTGTAACCTTTATGTTCGACCAGAAGGGCATTATCCTTATTGATAAGGAAGGCGCAGACGAGGACGAATGTATGATGGCGGCACTTGATGCAGGGGCAGACGATTTCAGTGCAGAGGACGAATATTTTGAAATCAGCACCGCACCTAACGATATGGGTAAGGTGAGAGATGCTCTTGAAGGCAGCTTTAAAATTGAGTCTGCTGAGGTTATGAGAATACCTCAGACAAGCGTTACTCTTACAGATGAGCTTGATCTTAAGAATATGAATAAGCTTATTGAAATGCTTGAAGACAATGACGACGTGCAGAATGTATGGCACAACTGGGAAGAGGCGGAATAAGCGGGACGTAAAAATTGCACAGACCGCAAAAAGAAGATATGTGACTTTAACTACACTCTTCAAATGATACTGATTACAAAATAAAGAGGCTCTACTTTTATAAGAACAAACCCGTAAAAACGGGTTTGTTTTTTATTGTATCCTTTTTGCTATAAACGAACTTCACCTCTCGCTGTACCTTTGTACAGCTTCGGGTAACCCTTCGGTTCAGTTCGTTTATTCTGCACTAATTTTTCCTGTCCCTTACTGGCGGAATGTAAAAAAGACACAGAACGCAAAAAAGGATATTGTTTCAGTATCCATTTATAAAATAATAGTGCAAATAAAAAACTGACAGGGTTTACTGTCAGAGGAACAAGTCCGTAAAAACGGACTTGTTTTTTCTTTCTTTTTTGCTCTCCGCCAACACAACCGTCGATATACCTCGTATAATCGGCGGTTGTGTTGACGGATTCTGCACTAATTTTCCCTGTCCCTTACCCGGTGGAATGTAAAAATCCCCCGGAACGCAAAAGACGGAGAATACATAAATGCATTTTTCAATTAAACTGCAAACAAAAATTTATAGGCTTTTAAACTTTATAGAGACAAACCGCAAAGCGGTTTGTTCTTTTTTTGTCTTTTGCTACCCGCGAACTTCACCTTCGGCATATCACACATATAGCCGGCGGTGCTACCCTTTCGGGCTCTGTTTGTCCGTTCTGTGCCATTTTTCCTATTTCCTGAATAGAAAGAACTTTTGCCCTTCGGGTTCTGTTCGTTCATTCTGCACTAATTTTCCCTATCCCTTCTCACGGGACGTAAAACTTCGCTCTCATTCTCTGTAGGGAACGACCTGTGTGTCGTTCCGACAAGCAAGGCAACGTGGCTCTCCCCTTGTGTTCACCTGTCTGAAACGATACCAAAAAATGTACGTCCCCAATTGGCTCGTCCCCAAACGGCTCACTGATTCACCAATCAACGTTTACCCTTGTAAACACTCCTCTGTTATCCCTTGAAGTCATGTCAATCGACCATGTAGCTTTATTTCCGTTTTCTCCATCAAAATACATATAATATGTTCTTGTCAAGGGATTATACATGGTTGCGCACGGAGTAATCTTGTTGTCATAATTCTTCAATCTCATAAATTGTACTGCCTGGTTCTCCGCCTGATTAAAAATTTTTCGGTCTTCCGCATATCTGCTAATCAACACAAACGCCACGATAATCAATAGAATTAAAATAAATCCCGACACATACTTAAGCATTTTTCTACTGCCTGTCATGCATACCCCT
This sequence comes from Clostridia bacterium, assembly GCA_045592225.1. GTDB lineage: Bacteria > Bacillota > Clostridia > UMGS1883 > UMGS1540 > JAZNUH01. The sequence continues at coordinate 3,935 of JAZNUH010000022.1, forward strand.
CCCAGTTAAAAATACTGATGGTATTGCAGATGGTATATGCGCTACACCTGCATCGTCTATGTGCCATTTAGGAACGTACCTTTTTTTGCTCAATTGGCTTTTGCAATTGGCTTAACACAACAGAACCGTCCCCCTGTCACGCCTTTGTTTCGAAAAATTTTTCGTCTTGGTTGGCTTCCAGGCTTATAGTTGTTCCGTCTTTGAATTGCAGCTGTACCCTATACAGCTTGCTATATGCGTCTTGGTGAAGAATCAGTGTTGTTGTATCATCTATATAATACACCGGCATCATAATATAAGCCAAACGCCAATAATGAGGATTCCCAACTCTCTTATATATTTCCTTCATATCCATATCTTTTTCCAGGAAGTAAAAATGTTCTATACTGCGTCTCTTACCCTCAGGGTTTACATTTGCTATTATATCATTCTCCGGGTTCTTTGAAAATATTTCAACCTTTTCTTCCTGCTCGTTCCATACAACCTCACAATTGATTTTTTCACACCATTCGCGTAGTGGGACATACGTCCTGTTGTCTATAGACATAACAGGGGCACTCAGTTTAACCACTGTATCATCTATACAAACAGTATGCTCAACCTTTTGTGCCGTATGATGTTTTTCTACCGCCCCAACTCCAATTCCTGTGCTCAATACAGCTAAAACAAGTACCATTATAATAAAACTATTTTTCCGTTTCCTCATACTCAGCCAATTCCTTTCTTGGATAGATACAGATTTTATTATACAAATCAAAATGCAAGGTAACCTGTGTCCCATCGGGCAATATATAATAAACATTGGTAACCTTATCTGTATCACTGTTCATAATCATTATTTTAGAGTTGTCTTCCAAATAATACACTCCACTTATGTGTCCTGAACCCTCCCACACATCAGGAGGACCCAACTTTGTGTATACATCCGCTATATTCATTTCCTTATTTAAAAATGCAAAGTCTGCCAAGCGGTATTTTCTTTCGGTATCAAACGGAATTATTGTTTCGCCTTCTTTTGCGCTGATTTCAACCTTTTTTTCCGCTTCATTCCAATTTACTTCACAATTGATTTCTTCGCACCATTCGCGCAACGGAACATACGTCCTGTTGTCTATAGACATAATAGGTAAATCAAAGTCGATAAAGGTGTCGTTAACAAATACATCATAAAATACCTTTTGTGCTATATACTCCTCCCCCACTGCGCAAACTGTAATTCCTACAATCAGCGTAAGTAGTATGACTGTCGCTATAGCTAAAGCAATTGTATTTCTTCTGTTTCTTTTCATATCCTAATCACTCCTTAATTAAATCCATATTATCTTTTGGTCCAACATAATAGTAACCCACCAAAATCGTGCCATTTAGGGACGTACCTTTTTTTGCTCAATTGGCTTTTGCAATTAGCTTAACACAACAGAACCGTCCCCCTGTGTTTGGATTGGCAGACACTTCACTGTGTTGGTGTTGGAAATATCATATGTACCAGGTGGGTGTATTTGTAATGCCACAGCGTATAGCTCTTTCCTTTTTCCACCTCTTTGTATGGAAACAATGTTAGTGGAACATAGTAACCTTGGCCGTCAATCATAACAGTATATGTACCATCGGAGGCCTTGCGCGAGGGTGGACTTACTGTGGTTACTATACCTTCTGCCTTATGCACATTAGGTGCATCAAGTATATCTAAAACCGGTGTAGCTGCGTACCATAGTGCCAGAAGCATCAATAATACAGGCAAAACTCTACTGTATAATGTCTTCCCCCATATGTATTTCATTGTTTTTCCTGTCTTAGTGTCCCTGCCACCCCACATCCTGGTAGTAATAATTATAAAAATCACGAGGACAAACACACCTACGCACAACCTTTTAATCAAATAAGAGTGGATAATCATTTCCCTACCTCCCACCAAACTGCGTGCCATTTAGGGACGTACCTTTTTTGGCTCATTTCCTCCGCTTTGGCTATAGCTTCGCGATGTTCTGCTCATTCTACCACCTCTTATGCCGAGTATGCCATATCTCTTTTTAGTTGTCAATGAATTGTACCAAAAAATGTACGTCCCCAATTGGCTTCTGTCTTCATTAGGTAAAATCGATACCAAACTCTGCTTGAATTTCTACAACAAATTCCAAAAATTCTTTTTCGAAATAAACCGCAGGCACAACATCGAAATAGTCTTTTATGACAAAAAGAAATTCACAGTTTGCGTCATACTGTTTACATATATTTTTTATCGTTTGTTTTTTTTTCGAAATCATCTCCATTATTTTACTAAGTTGAACATTGATGTCTTCAGAAACTTCATATCCGGTAGAAAGTATCCAGTAATCCTCTGCAAACTCTTTAAAAGCAAAACTCTCCTTTGTTCTAGTCTCGGTTGCAACAATACCCATTCGGCTATTAATGACACTAAAATCCAATTTGATAGCATGGAAAAAGAATTCAACCTTAACCGCACTACTTATAATATCCTGTTGCAATTGTTGCACCTCCTTTTTTTACACTTTCCAAAAAGATCTCATTTGTGTTTTTGTCAATTTTAAAGACAATGGGACGGTTCTATTGTCTTTGCCCTTGGTTACTATGTAACTCATTGGCGATACACCCCTCCCTATTTTAAAAATACACAAAAGGACGCCGTATGGCGTCCTTCAAATCAAAATTGCAGACAGATATTACCTCCGGGCAAATTCTTTTGCCCGAAATTTATGCCACTATACATAAACTGGACAGCTGTCTTTTTCACGGAAAATTCCTCCTGTGATTTGTTAGGTTCAGTATATCACGGCGGATATATTTTGTCAATAATTTCGTCTCGGGTTTTATAAACCAACCGCAATAAGCACCGCGCGAACAATGAGTGCCGCCAGCCACGCAATAACGCATTGACCCACAACTATTGCAAGTGCCCATTTGCCACCAAGCTCGCGTTTAATTGATGCTACTGCCGCTACACAGGGTGTATAAAGCAGACAGAAAACCAAAAGTGCGCCGACAGATACACTGTCAAGCACTGTGCCCAGCGCCGCTGTTTCACCAAACAGTACAGACAGGGTGGATACCACGCTTTCCTTTGCCATAAAGCCTGCAATCAGCGAGGTTACAATTCGCCAGTCCCCAAAGCCGAGAGGAATAAATACAGGGGCAATAATACCTGCCACCCAGGCAAGCATACTGTCCTGGGTATCGGTTACAATGTGCATACCAAAATTAAATGAATTTAAAAACCAAACTGCAACAGATGCAAGGAAAATTACTGTAAATGCTCTCTGCAGGAAGTCCTTTGCCTTGTCCCATAAAAGACGTGCAACATTTTTTGCACCCGGCAGACGGTAGTTGGGCAACTCCATAACAAATGGTACTGCCTCACCTTTAAACAGCGTTCCCTTAAGTAACCAGCACACAAACACACCCGTCACAATTCCAAGCACATAAAGACCTGTCATAATAAGTCCGCTGTGCTGTGGGAAAAATGCCGCTGTGAAAAATCCGTAAATGGGTAATTTTGCAGTACAGCTCATAAAGGGAGTAAGCATAATTGTAAGCTTTCTGTCCCTGTCCGAGGGAAGTGTACGACTTGCCATAACACCGGGTACGGTACAACCAAAGCCTATAAGCATGGGCACTATACTTCTGCCCGAAAGACCGATTTTTCGGAGCAGCTTGTCCATTACAAAGGCAATTCTCGCCATATATCCGCTGTCCTCCAGCAGAGAGAGGAAGAAAAACAGCACAACGATTATGGGAATAAAGCTCAAAACACTACCCACACCGCTGAATATTCCGTCAATTACAAGGGAATGAAGTGCCTTGTTTACCCCTGCCACGGTAAGAGCGGCATCGGTAAGTTGTGAAAGCTTTTCTATTCCCATTTCTAAAAGCGACTGTAAAAATGCACCTATTACATTAAATGTAAGATAAAACACCAGCGCCATAATGGCAATAAATACGGGGATTGCCGTGTATTTGCCTGTCAGTACCCTGTCTATGGCACGGCTGCGCCTGGATTCACGGCTTTCTGCCGGCTTAACAACAGTTTTTTCGCATAGCCTGTGTATAAAGGAAAAACGCATATCGGCAATTGCCGCCGCCCTGTCAAGACCACACTCCTGCTCCATCTGGCAGATTATGTGTTCAATCATTTCCTTTTCATTTTCCGAAAGGCACAAAGCCTCGGTTACAAGGCTGTCCCCCTCCACAAGCTTTGATGCTGCAAAGCGCAGGGGGATGCCCGCCGCCTTTGCGTGGTCATCTATAAGATGCATAATACCGTGCAGGCATCTGTGCACCGCACCGTCCTTCTGGCAAAAATCTGTTCTGCCGGGGCATTCGTTGTATTTTGCAATGTGAACTGCGTGTTCGCAAAGCTCGGCAACGCCCTCGTTTTTCGCCGCCGATATGGGCACAACAGGAATACCAAGTGCCTCTTCCATTTCGTTTATATGTATTGTTCCGCCGTTGCCGCGCACCTCGTCCATCATATTGAGGGCAAGCACCACAGGAACATCAAGCTCCATAAGCTGCATGGTAAGGTAGAGATTTCGTTCTATGTTTGTTGCATCTACTATATTAATTATGCCCGCAGGCTTTTCATCCAGAATAAACTTTCGGGAAACAATTTCCTCGCCCGTGTAGGGTGAAAGTGAATATATTCCCGGCAAATCGGTCACCTCGGTATCAGGGTAGCCCTTTATTGCACCGCTTTTTCTGTCAACGGTAACACCGGGGAAGTTGCCCACGTGCTGATTTGCTCCCGTAAGCTGATTAAACAATGTGGTTTTGCCCGAGTTCTGATTACCTGCAAGGGCAAAGGTTATTTTTTGTCCCTTTGAAAGAGGGTTTTTACCTGCCATGGTGTGGTATTTACCGCTTTCGCCAAGACCGGGGTGCTCGCCCTTATCGGTTGTGCTGACCACCTTGCCGGGTTTTTTTGCACTACTTTGCTCTTCAATTTCTATTTTATCCGCATCAGCCAGACGAAGGGTAAGCTGATAGCCATGTATCATAAGCTCCATAGGATCGCCCATGGGTGCGTATTTAATAAGGGTAATTTCAGCGCCGGGTATTACACCCATATCAAGAAAATGCTGACGAAGCGCACCTTCGCCACCAACCTTTGTTATAATTCCGCTTTTACCCGGTTTAAGCTCTTTGAGTGTCATATTCACACATCCTCTCAATTTACATTGTAGCACAAATCCCTTGCTTTGTAAATTCCATATCCCCAATTCTTTCAACTTTTTTAGAGGGGTATATTGCATTACTTTTCAAAATTTGCTATACTTATATAGATGCTTTGCATCAAATATACAAAGATTTGGAATGATGAAATATGTTATCTAAAGAATGGGCATCACTTAAAAATGGCAGTGACATCCGCGGTGTTGCAAGCGAAGGTATCCCCGGTGCAGAGGTAAACCTTACCGACCCGGTTGTAGAAGCCATTGCAAAAGCCTTTGTTGTATTTTTAACCAAAAAGAATAATATAGCAGCAGACAAGGTTACTGTTGCCATAGGTCATGACAGCCGTATTTCTGCACAGAGAATAAAGGCTGCCTGCATACGTGCAATAACCTCCACAGGCGCATCTGTGCTGGATTTTGGCCTGTGCACCACACCTGCCATGTTTATGAGCACAATTGACGATGAGCTTTGTGCAACAGGCTCTGTTATGCTTACCGCAAGCCATCTCCCCTTTAACCGTAACGGACTTAAGTTCTTTACCCCCGAAGGCGGACTTGAAGGCAGTGATATTACCGAAATTCTCACCTATGCACAGGAGGGTGCTTTCCCCGAAGGTGCAGAGGGCGGCGTTACACAGTATGATTTTCTCACAAAATATGCCGCACATATTGCAGGCATAATCTGCAGAGAAACAGGACTTGAAAAGCCCTTTGACGGAATGAAAATTGCAGTTGACGCAGGTAACGGCGCAGGCGGATTTTATGCAGAAAAGGTGCTCGCACCCCTGGGCGCTGACGTTAGCGGAAGCTGTTTCTTAGAGCCGGACGGCACCTTCCCCAACCATATCCCCAACCCCGAGGATAAGGATGCTATGAAGGCTGTTTCCAAGGCTGTTACCGACTCGGCATCGGATTTGGGCGTTATTTTTGATACGGACGTTGACCGTGCCGCTATCGTTGACCACACAGGCAGAGAAATTAACAAAAATAAGCTTATTGCACTCATTGCCGCTGTACTTATGGAAGAGAAAAAGGGTACAGTTGTAACCGACTCGGTTACATCCAGCGGACTGGGTGTATTCATCCGCGAAGAGCTGGGCGGAGTTCATCACCGCTTCAAGCGCGGATATAAAAATGTTATTAACGAAGCAAAGCGCCTCAACGCAGAGGGTCAGTATTCTCCCCTCGCTATTGAAACAAGCGGTCACGCCGCACTTTCGGAAAACTATTTCCTGGATGACGGCGCATACCTTGTTACAAAGCTTCTTATAAAGGCTGTTAAAATGCGTGCAGAGGGCAGAAAACTCACCGAACTTATAGCAAACCTCAAAGAACCCGCACTTGCCGCAGGTCACAGACTTAATCTTATTGGTGATGACTTTAAGGAAAAGGGACAGAAAATTCTTGATGACCTTTATGCAGAGGTTAAAGCTTCTGACAATATGAGCCTTGAAGAACCCAACTTTGAAGGTGTAAGAGTAAATATCGGTGACGGTTGGTTCCTTTTAAGACTTTCGCTCCACGACCCGCTTATGCCTCTTGATATTCAGTGCGATACAAAGGAATGCCTTGACAGTATTTATGCTTTCCTTAAAACATTCCTTTCAAAATATGATTATATAGACATATCGGCACTTAAATAAAATATTAAAAATCCCAACCTGTGTTGGGATTTTTGCTTGAAAAATGTAAAAAATATGTTATACTATTATCTGTTATAATTTTTTTGGAGCTGATAAAATGTACAATCAAAAACTAAAAGGCAATATGCTGCTCTTGCTTGCGGCGTTTGTGTGGGGTCTTTCGTTTATTTCACAGAGCAAGGGCGTGGAAACTCTTTCGCCCATTGCTTTTAACGGATACCGTAGTATACTGGGTGCGGCGGTGCTGCTGCCGGTTATATATCTTATTGATCGTGGCAAGAGAAAAAAGGGAACAGAAGTGCAGCCTGTAAACAAAACTCTTATTATCGGCGGTATCATCTGCGGTGCTCTGCTTTGCGTAGCATCAACACTCCAGACCTCAGGTATGGTTTACACAAGTCCCGGTAAAGCGGCTTTCATTACTGTTTTATATATGGTAATTGTGCCCATCATTGGTCTTTTTGCCGGCAAACGCCCCACCCTTGCAATCGGCTTTTCGGTTGTGGTTGCAGTTTTGGGTCTTTACCTTATGTGCATTGAGCCGGGTTCTTTTTCAATAAACTCGGGCGATATTTTAATTTTTGCATGTGCCTTTGTTTTTGCACTGCACATTCTGGCAATCGACCATTTTTCCCCAAAGGTAGATGGCGTTAAGCTTGCCTGCCTGCAGTTTTTTGTTTGCGGTGTTTTAAATGTGTTCTGTCTGTTTTTCACAGGCTTCCCCACTATTTCCGACACCTTGAGCTGTTGGGCATCAATCGGTTATTCCGGCGCACTTTCCTGTGGTGTTGGTTACACCCTTCAGATTGTGGGACAAAAATACACAGACCCCACATCGGCATCCATTTTGATGAGCCTTGAATCGGTGTTTGCAACCCTTGCCACCGTTATTTTAATCGCCCTTGGCTGGAATCTTACAGGCGGCGCCATGACCACCCGCGAGATACTGGGCTGTGTGCTTATGTTTGTTGCGATTATACTTGTTCAGCTGCCTGACAAAAAAACAATAAAATAGTCGAAAAGTGTCTTGACAATACTCATATATGTATGTTAACATAAAAATTAACAAATTGTGAACAAATCAAAGCTGATAGAGGTGCAGAAATTATCAGTAATGTACTATTTCGAAAGGTATTTCGGTGCATGAAAGGAATTTTTGCCGAAGCGAGAGGGCTTATACCTGAACCTTCCCGCTGGTACAATGGAGAATATGCATTGTACTGTCACAGTATTGTGGAGCGCTATCATTTATTTTCGGCTACAAAAGCATGAAAGCGTACCACAGCTTTTATGCTTTTTTGATTGTCACAAAAAAATAGGAGGAAAGAAAATGAAGTTATTCAAATCCAAAAAGGCTTCGATTTCTGTTGCAGTATTTCTGTTAGTGCTTTCAGCAGCTATCACAGTACTGGCAGACGGCGAAGCTGCAAGCCCGCTTTATGCAACCTTCTGGGCGCTTGTTCCCCCGCTGGTAGCTATCGCACTTGCACTCATCACAAAAGAAGTTTATTCTTCTCTGTTTATCGGTATTGCGCTGGGCGGCATGCTCGTAGCAAACTGGAACCCTGTTACCGCACTTGACCGTATTGTAAATGACGGTCTTATCAGCGCTGTATCGGGCACAGCAGGTATCTTTATCTTCCTTGTTATCTTAGGCGCAATGGTTGCTCTTATTAACAAGGCAGGCGGCTCTGCGGCATTTGGCCGTTGGGCAGAAACACATATCAAGTCCCGTATTGGTGCTATGCTGGCTACATTTGTTCTTGGCATACTCATCTTTATCGACGACTACTTTAACTGTCTTACAGTTGGCGGCGTTATGCGTCCCGTAACCGACAGACACAAAATTTCACGTGCAAAGCTTGCATATTTAATCGATGCAACTGCTGCACCTATCTGTATGATTGCCCCTGTTTCTTCCTGGGCAGCTGCAGTTTCTGAATTTGCAGAGGGTACAGGCTATTCGGGTATTGACCTGTTTATCCGTGCTATCCCCTACAACTTCTATTCACTTTTAACATTTGTATTTATAATTTCAATCACTCTTATGAAGTTTGATTACGGTCCCATGAAGCTTCATGAATTTAATGCAATGACAAAGGGCGACCTGTTCACCTCGGGCGGAGAAGAATTTGCTGATTCCGCAGACGATGAAAAGGCAAATCCCAAGGGCAAGGTTATCGACCTTATACTCCCCGTTATCATTCTTGTTGTAGTTTGTATTTTAGGTCTTTTATACATAGGCGGTTTCTTTGGTGTTGACCTTTGGGGCGGCACAGATAATGTTGGCAGCTTTGTTGGTGCCTTTGGTAACACAGACGCAACTGTTGGTCTGCCCTGGGGCGCTCTTGTTGCTCTTATCGTTACAATCATATACCTCATTGCACGCCGCATAATCACCTTCAAAGAAGCTATGGACAGCATTCCCAAGGGCTTTATTGCAATGGTACCCGCTATTTTAATTCTTACCTTTGCTACAGCCCTTAAGAATATGACAGGTCTTTTAGGTGCTGCAGAGTTTGTTGAAACTATTATGAACGGCGCCGCAGCAGGTCTTGCAAACTTCCTGCCCGCTATCATCTTCCTGGTAGCTTGCGGTCTGGCCTTCTCAACAGGTACATCCTGGGGTACCTTCGGTATTCTTATACCCATTGTTACAGCAATATTTGAACCCACAAGCCCCCTGCTTATCATTGGTATGTCGGCTTGTCTGGCAGGCGCTGTTTGCGGTGACCACTGCTCACCCATTTCGGACACAACAATCATGTCCTCGGCAGGTAGCCAGTCCAACCATATCAACCATGTATCCACTCAGCTGCCCTATGCAATAACAGTTGCACTTATCTCCTTTGTTATGTATCTGCTGGCAGCATTCATCCAGAATGCATACATTCTCCTGCCCATAGGTATAGTTCTCACAATTGCAACTCTGTTTGTAATCAAGGCTGTTACAAAGGGTAAAGAAGCTTAAATCTAAAAGCATATAAAAAGCACCGCGTAGGATGTGGGTTCTTAAGGACAGAAAAATCTATAGAACAAAAGGAAAAAAGGCAATTGGAACTTAGAAAAAAGTTTCAATTGCCCTTTTTTAATCAAACTTTTGCTTCGTGGCTTATACTTATACACACATCGTTTTCAACAAACAATAATGCAATATGATATCCGGTAGCCATCCATTGATAAAGTTTTCCTCCGTCTCCAGTGGGAGAAACTGAACTCGGATTTCCGCATACCGAAACTACTTCAGCATAGGTTTTTCCAGCAATAGTGCCGTTGGTATCTTTTGTTAAATTTGCAAACTTAGTTTGCAAAACCGAACCTGGTGCACTGACGAACGCACTCATAAGTGCATAACCCAGAAGACCTAGCAACGATGTTCCCAGAAACATAAGTATTCCCATAAGTCATCCTCCTTTCCCAATATTTCCGCAATAAAAAATGCACCTACCAAAGCAGACGCATAAAAAACGCAAACTCCGATAGTCGCCAAACTAATTCTACGCATAATGAGTTATAACACTCGCATAAAAGGAATTTGCATTTTTATCAAATTCAATATTGCGAGTGTTTTCAAAAATGGCATAACTATATCATAAAAAAATAACCCATTAAGCATATTAAATTAGTTTGACATAGTTATTACACATCAAATCCTTATAATTATCAACACTTTTTTACAAATTGGTCCGGGACTGTAACGAGCAGGGAAAATGTATACTATCTTCCGAATATTTAGGATATCCTAATACCTTATTAGAAAAGCCTGAAACGTTTATGTCGTTTCAGGCTTAAACTTACTATTTAGATTTAACCGTTTTTAATGATGATATCAACATTCTGCGAATAGCACCACATTCATTTTGTGTTTTCTTATATTTGTTTTCTTCTATACACGCTGTTTCAAAAAGCAATTCCAACCAATACTCTGTTTCATAGCACTCTTTTTGTGCAATTTCAAGATTTGATATAAAATCATTTTTACTTTGAGCATATTGTGCTTCGTGTAAATTTGCACCTATTGAGGTAGCAGAACGAAGAAGTTGGTTTACCAATACAGATTCTTTGTGACTTGATTTAATTTCTCTGCATAAGAAAACAACATCTTTTGCAAATTGTTTTGCTTTATCTCTTAAAACACTATCTGCCATAATTATCACCTCTTGAATAACTATACTGTAATTTTTCTGTTTTATCAAGTTGTATTCTGTACTTCGTACAGAGTGATATTTTTGATAAATCAAAAGTTTTATTAATACCTTTGGTTTTAGTGGTATTTTATTCGCCAACAAACTGCCGAAGGCAATATCACTGCGAAGCAATAGCACTTGCAGTAACAAATACCACTCGCCGCAAGGCGAATAAAACTGCCGAGTGTCCTTAAGGACACTCGGCATAGCGGTGCTTTTTTTGTGTGTGGATTTTCTCTTATTTTAAGTTCTTAACCATTCTTACTGCAATAAGTAAAGCCTGCTCTCTTGTGGCATTGGCATAGCCTGTTGCTTCCTGCTCGCTTGTAACATTACGGGGTGCAAACATATTATTTCCCACACCGTTTATAATGTTGTTGGCTACCATAAAATAAATGCTGTCCTTTGCCCAGTCCGAGATTTTGTTGTCATCTGCAAACGCTGCAGGCTTTTCATAATCCAGTGTGTACTGTGCGTCGTTTGCCATGCTCCAGCCGTTTATTGTTGCTCTTTTAAATACTCTTGTAAGCATGGTTGCCGCCTGTTCCCTGTTTAAAAGTGTATCGGGAGCAAATTCGGTTTTGGAAACACCTACCGTAATACCTAAATTGTATGCTTTAAGCATTTCTACGTCCGCACAGTCAACAAAAGGATTTACAATAGAGGGTAACGCCTTTGTACCCGAAAGACTCTCATAAACCTTTACCGATACTGCTGCAAATTCAAGTCTTGTAATGGGTTCATCCAGTACTGCATGCTCTAAAATTTCGGGAACAATATCCATTTCAAAAGCATCTTCAATTTCAGGCTCTGCCCATGTGCTCGAAACAGGCTTTACATTAAGTCCGGCTATCGCATCAATTTCCGCACCGGGATAATCGCCTGAGGGGTATTCCTTCATATCTGTTAAACGCACATAGCGGAATGACTGACCTTCAGGAACCTTTCCTTTTATGTCAACGCCTGCGGTGCTGCCCTTTGTAACACCTACCTCATACCAGGTTACCAGGTCGCTGCTTACTTCAACCTTTGTGTCCTCCATCTGCGGGCCCTGCTCGAATACATAGAGGTCATCGCCTTCGCCATCAGTAATCTGAATATTAAACTCTACTGTCAGCACACCGCCTGCACCTAAAGTCAGGGAATGCGCTTCATTGTCACTGTTCTGGTCGGTTTCACCCAGAACCGCTTCTGTCTGCTGACGTGCTTCGGCTTTTGTCCAGGGGTTACCATGTACAAATTCAACTACACGGGTAGCAAATGAGTATTCGCCGTCGGGTACAACCTGCTGTTTACCGTTTCTGTCAGTAAACACATAATCCTCTGCCAATACCGCTGTGTTTATTGTAAAACACATTACCATTGCCAGCAATAATGCAAAAATCTTCTTCATATTATTTTACCTTCTTTCCTATTATTTGTACTCCTGCGCCAGTTTTTCAAAGGAGGGCAGTGCCTTTTCAATCATTTCTGTAGATACGCAGTAGCATATTCTTACATATCCGGGATAGCCGAAGCTGTCACCGGGAACCAGCAGAAGCTCATATTTCTTTGCCTTTTCGCAAAATGCGCCTGCGTCCTCTTCCATCGCCTTTAAGAACAGGTAGAAGGCACCGTCGGGCTGTGCAACCTTAAAGCCGTATTTTGAAAGCGACTCACAGAGTAAATCTCTGTTTTTCTTGTATACAGAAATATCTGCCGTTTTGCCAATGCAGGCGGGCACTATTTTCTGGAACAGGCTGGGAGCACAAACAAAGCCTAAAGACCTTCCTGCGCCGCAAACTGCAAAATAAACATTCTGCCAGTTGTTTGCTGTGTTTGGTACCAAAATATATCCTATTCTCTCTCCGGGCAGGGACAGGGACTTACTGAAGGAATAGCACACAAGTGTATTAGCATAAAGTGTGGGTATGAAGGGCACCTCCACGTCCTTATCATATACAAGCTCTCTGTAAGGCTCGTCTGCAATTATGTATATGTCCTTGCCGTACTTTTTCTCCGCATCTCTCATTACATCTGCAAGCTTTTCCAAAGTAGCGCGGGACAGTACAACACCCGAGGGGTTGTTGGGCGAGTTTATAATAATTGCCTTTGTATTTTCATTAATCGCCGCAGTAAGCGCCGCAAAATCAATCTGAAAATCTTCTTCACGGCATTTAACTATTATGGGTGTCATTCCTGCCTGTGTGATAAACACAGTATATTCAGGAAAGAAGGGTGCAAGACAAATTACCTCTCCGCCCTCCTCTGCTATTGCAGACAGGGAAATGGTGAGTGATGCCGCAGCACCTACTGTCATATAAAAATTGTCCCCTGTGTAATTTGTGCCAAAGGTTTTGTTTACATAGTCAGCACAGCTTTTGCGTACATCAGGCGCGCCCTGTGCCGATGTATATCCGTGAAGTGCCACGGGGTCTGTATTTAAAACAAGGTCTGCAAGCGCTTGCTTTACACATTCAGGTGCGGGAACACTGGGATTACCCAAGCTGAAATCAAAAACATTTTCTGCGCCTATTTCTGCCTTTCTTTTAAGGCCGTATTCAAAAAGCTCACGAATTTCGCTGCGGCGACTGCCCAGCTCGTACATTCTTTGTGATACCATAAAAATCCTCCCTTTTAGTTTTATTAATCTATTTTACCATATTTTTTCGCGTTTGGAAATAGTTTTTTGTAGGTGTAATAAATTATTGACTATTAAAGGGAAACGTGGTATACTTTTTTTGCGACACAACTAAATATCTGGGCAAACTATAGGGGAAGTATTTTTATTTTGGTAAAAATGCATTCTCTGTTTTGGCTTTCTCTTATAGTTTGTCAAAGTTTGTGTCGCAACAAACGGAGTTGTGCATTTTTGGTGCACCGGCTTTTGTTGGTGCACTTTTTTATGCTCTGTTTCTAAGTGTTGCTACGCATAATGAAAAATCCGCCATTACGGCGGATTTTTCATTGCTTGTTTTAAGTTATATCATAAGCTTGACAAAAAAGTTTCAGAACTGACAAACCCCCGACAGTAATTCATATAATTTTACAGACACAATAAATTATTGACTATTAAAGAGAAACATGCTACAATATATTTGTCACATAAATTCTCAACATCCCACTTTGGATAAGTGTGTATTTTTATCATTAATTTTGGTAAAAATGCAGGCTCTATTTTCGCATACTTGTCCAAGTGTGAGGGAATTTGTGTGACAACAAACGGAGTTGTGCATTTTTGGTGCACCGGCTTTTGTTGGTGCACTTTTTTATGCTCTGTTTCTAAGTGTTGCTACACGCAATGAAAAATCCGCCGTAATGGCGGATTTTTCATTGTTTGTTTTTAAAGCCTGACAAAAAAGTGACTGTAAAAAACAAGTTTTTTACAGTCACTGCGGTCTGAACTTTTTTACATTCCCTTGTTCTATTCAATGTGTGCCTTAAAACGTGTTACATTTGTTCCGTTGTGATTTGTCAGAATTGAAATACTGTCCCCTGCCGCCATATTGGGCTGACCCTTATCATCATCAGCCACAACTGCAACATAGTGGTTACCAAAGGGCTTGCCTTCGTGCTGGAGTATTGTAAGCTCGCTCCAGTTTACAAGGTCTGTGCTGTATCTCAGCTGTGTTTCGTGCTTTATTATATCTTCCTTTGCATCGGGGTCTGCAAAGGATGCAGTCATAAGATATACACCGTATTTTTCAAGCTTTATTACTCTGGGATGCCAGGAATTTAAAGCAATGGGAGTTTCCTTACCCATGTTACCTGCTTCACAGAACGCTCCGTTATAGTATTTTACAAAATCGCCCATTGCGCCGTCGGTACGTCTGCGTGTGCGTGCAACATAAACATCAACGTTACGCAGAGGTGCCTCAACAAGATTTGCGCGGATTACGTTATAGAATATGTAAATATATTCATCGTCAATAAATGTTGAAAAGTCACCGCTTCCGAGAGAAATTATATCCTCAGCCTGTCCCTTCATTGCGCCTGCACCGGGGTTAAAGCGCTCTGCAAAGCAAACCTCCTCGGAGGTCAGCACCCAACGGTCAAAGGTCCAGTTTTTGCCCTCGTCGTCCGAGTGCATAAGACCAATATGTCTGAAATCCCAATCGTACTTGGGGGTATTGCAGTAGCCAAGTGCATCATAGCCTGTGCCCTTACCGTTCCAGCCTGTTTCGTTGTGGAAGAAACAGAAAAAGCGGTGTGTAACAGGGCATATGTATAAGCCAAAGGGCCATATACTTCCTCTTGCCTTAACACCTTCGGGATAGCGCACACCATCAAAGGCAAAATCCTCGTGCCCTACACAGAAGTTTGTCTGTATGGGGTAAAGGTGTTCTATATCATCTAAGGATGTACCCGAGAACATACCAATATGTCCCATATGCGAATGTCCGCTCATTGCCCACAGTTTACCGTCTACGTCACGGTACATGGGAGTTGTTCCGTCCTGAAAAATACCTGTTTTCTGTGCAAAAGCTGTTTCCATCTGGCTGTCAATTTTGATTTTGATATCGGGAATTGCTGTCATTTTCATCTCTCCTTTATAAATTTAAAAATACAATGGCAAAAACGCCTAAAATCATACTTGCAATCTGTTTTTTGGAAAGCTGTTCCTTGTAAAGTGTCATTGAAACAATGGCAGTTGTAATAATACCGCCTGCCGATACCACAGGGAACAGAACCGACGAAGGCATAAGCAGAACAAGCATCATAACAAATAAATTCACTCCGCCGTTTGCCGCGCCGTTTATTATGGGAGTAAGTATACTCTTTTTAAGTATTGCCGCTATATACTTTCTTTCATATATAAATGAAAGTATAAGTGTAATTACCACCACTATGGCAAGGGACATAATCATAAATTCGCTTTTATATCCGCCGTCAAAGCTCTTTTGCTGTATCTGCTGTACCGATGAGCAAAAGCCGTTGCCCAGAAAGGATAAAAATGCGCATACAACCCATTTAAAGGTTATCTTAACCTTTCCCTCATCCTTGCTGTTTATAAGCGCAAGAGAAATGCACAAAAGCACAATTCCTATAATAAGCATGGGGCTTACAGGCTCTTTGTACATTATTATACCAAAGAGTGCAGGAATAATCAATGAGTAAGATACAACAAGCGATGTAAGTGCCAGCGAGCCGTATTTAAGTGCAAGCACCGAAAACAGCATTGATGCGCCGTAGGATGCCGCAAATCCCAGTGCGTAGGGAATAAGCTCTGCCGAAAATACCAGCTTGCTCTCTGCCGTTACTGCAAAAAATATTGCTGCTACAATACAGGACAGGCTTGTGTAGAAAAAGGCATTTGTGTCAGGAAATTTAAGTGTGTATGCCTTTTTCGCCATACCCTGCACGGTCATAAGCAGGATAACCGATACAAGAAGTATAATGTTCATTTTATCACCTCGGTTTTATTATACATATACCACATATAAAGTCAATTGTTTTTCTGCCTTGTTTTTTGACTTTTCTTCCCGATTTATTTTTACAAAATGTGTTGACACAATAGCTCGCCTGTGCCATAATAATGAAAAAAGCACCGAAAAGAGCCGATTTTATGAATATTAAATACGATATACAAAAAATAAAAAGCATTACTTCAGATTTTGCAAATATTACCGGAATAAGCATAGCAGTTTTGGACACCAACTTTAAATATATTGCCACCTTTGAGTATAATGAGCCCGAGCTTTGCAGAAAAATTCAAAGCAGCCCCAACGGCAAAACGCTGTGTCACCATTCGGATATGGATATGCTGCTGCGCTGCCGCCGTGAGCGTGGCTTTGTTTCGCATATATGCCACGCAGGTATAACCGACTCGGCAATGCCCATAATCAAGCAGGGTGTAATCACAGGCTATATTATTCTGGGCAGAATTCGGCAAAATGACAGTATAGACCATATCTATGACAAAATATCCTGGCTTGGCGAAGGTCGTGAGCAGCTTGCACACAGCTACCTTAAAATAGCGCGTTTTAATACCTCGCAACTTGAAAGCATTTATAACATTATGTCAAATCTTTTGTTTGCCAATGCCATAACATTGGAGTTTGACGCCCCCCTTTCAGATATTGTGGACTACATTTCCCAAAACCTTACCGCCACCCTTTCGGTATCGGGTTTGTGCACCCGCTTTCACATCTCAAAAAACATGCTGTACAGCCTCTTTTCCAACACCTTTGACTGCACTGTAAACGAGTACATTATTTCAAAGAGAATGGAAAAGGCAAAATTTTACCTTGAAACAGGCAATAAGCCAATCGCCTCGGTTGCCGAGCTTGTGGGCATATACAGCCAGGCACAGTTTTGCCGCTGTTTTAAAAAGTATACAGGCATGAGCCCTTCCGCCTACCGTGCAAATGCTATAAAATAAAAAAGTAATTTTTTTTCATAAAAATGTAGACAAATAAAGGAAAAAAATGTATAATATTTGTGTGAATAAATTCCATTTTATTCCTAATATCTCAAAAGGAGAGTGTATTTGAATGAAACTTATTATCAAAAATGACTATGACCAGATGTGTGCATGGGCTGCTCAGCATATTGCTGATGCTATCAACAATCATTCCGAAAGCCGCCCCTTTATACTTGGTCTGCCTACCGGTTCTTCTCCTCTCGGAGTATATAAAAGACTTATCGAAATGAACAAAGCCGGTAAAGTAAGCTTTAAAAATGTTGTTACCTTCAATATGGATGAATATGTTGGCCTTCCCAAAGACCATGACCAGAGCTACTGGTACTTTATGCATGATAATTTCTTCAATCATATTGATATCCCTGCAGAAAATATAAACATTTTAAACGGTATGGCTGATGACCTTGAAGCAGAATGTCAGCGCTATGAAGACAAAATTGCTTCCTACGGCGGAATAGACCTGTTCCTTGGCGGCAGCGGTGTTGACGGACATATTGCTTTCAACGAACCCTTTACATCACTTACATCACGCACAGGTGTTCGTGCCCTGACAGAGGATACTCTCATTGTAAACTCACGCTTCTTCGGCAATGACCCCGAAAAGGTGCCTAAGACAGCTCTTTCTGTTGGTGTTGGCACAGTTTGCGATTCAAAAGAGGTTCTGCTTCTCATAAGCGGTC
Source organism: Clostridia bacterium (assembly GCA_045592225.1). GTDB lineage: Bacteria > Bacillota > Clostridia > UMGS1883 > UMGS1540 > JAZNUH01. Next base: position 22,037 of record JAZNUH010000022.1, read on the forward strand.
ATAACAAGGCTCGTGCACTTCGTCACTGTGTAGAAGGCGGCGTTGACCATGCATGGACAATCAGCGCACTTCAGCTCCACGCTAACGGAATTGTTGCCTGCGATGAGGCTGCCTGCGGCGAGCTTAAGGTTGACACATATAAATACTTTAAAGAAATTTATAAGAACGAAAAATAAACCCAAAAGAGCCACCCTGTCGGGTGGCTCTTTTTTTAGTCATTACTTTTAATCCATTGATATGCTTCTTCCGCTGCGGCTTTTATGGGTAATATCTCACCCTTATAAACATTGATACCACCGGTTTTTACAAGCTCTCCGTAAAGCTGAGGCTCGTGTCCCCCCTCGGGGAAGGTGCGCAGCTGTGCGTTGCCGCCGTTTTTGTTTATCATTTCCACAAAGCTTTTTGTAACCTCGCAGGAAACAATCTCATCATTCAGGCAATGCCAGAACTTTACCGGAACGGGATATTTTTCCGCCCGTTTATTGTTCACAGGATTTGCACCCAAAATCTTTTGCTCATCGTAAATGTACTCGCCCGATTGGTCGGTGTCAAGACCGTATATTTTACCCAGGGCAGTTTTGGGCAATCCCCCACTCCACGGGTGCAGAAATATTTGGTTGTATGTATCAAGCACAGGGCAAAAAGCCGAGTGTGCAATTACAGGTATAAGTCCGCTGAGCACAAGATTTGTACTGCTTATGCCGCCCATCGAACCACCGTGTACAAATACCTCCGGCTTTAAATTAAACTTTTCCATACAGTAATAATAGGCTTTAACATAGCTTTGGGTGGCAATGGGACTTCCTATATTGTTGCGAAGGTCAATTCCCTCTGCATCGGCGTATTCCTGCGGTAAGCCGTTAACATCCATAACCGCATACCCGTTGGCAACAAGATATTGGGTAAACGCCTGCTTTTCAATTTGCGAATCGTCTGTTGTCACCGTACCTCCTGCACCGTGGCAGCTTATTACAAGCCTTGTTGCCACGCCGTCATTACTGTAGCCGTCAGGCAACATTATAAAGCCGTTGTCTTCACAAAGCCGCTCAGTTTTGCCCTGCACATCGCAGTTTACCAGCGTGGTAAATCTGTGAATTTCAATACCCATAATCCCGTCCCCTTTCCACAGCTGTTATTCTAACACAGGAAAATTCTGATTAAAAGGGTCTATTTACCTTTTATTCGTTTATAATTACCTGCTTTATAACTATGTCTGTCACAGGCTTGTCACTCGTATCTGTTTCTGCCTCGCAAATTCTGTCAACAACCTCCATACCCTCTGTAACTCTGCCAAAGGCGGCATAGTTTCCGTCCAGAAAATTACTGTCCTTGTGCACTATAAAGAACTGACTTGAACCCGAATTAAAGTCCTGTGCCCTTGCCAGCGACAGCGCGCCTCTTGTGTGGGGAATAAGATTGAAAAATCCGTTGTATAAAAATTCGCCGTATACTACTCCTGCCTCTTTGTATTCTCCGTTTTTGTCATATCCGCCGCCCTGTGCAACAAAGTCCTTTATTACACGGTGGAAAATTGTTCCGTCATAAAAGCCGGATTTTGCAAGGGAAATAAAGTTATAACAGGTACTGGGCGCAAGGTCGGGGTATAACTCAAAAGCAATTTCCTCTCCGCCCTCCAGTATCATTTTGCCTGTTACCCTGTTTGCATTGCCGTTTACATAGTCACAATACATGGTATAATTTTGTCTGAGCGCCTGCTCGTATATGGCGCACAGCTCGGCAAGACCTGTGTTTTCTTCAAGTTCACCAAGCTCGTATTTAATTTCAACAGTTTTTGTAGCCTCTATCCAGTTTACCTCGGCACCCATTATCTCGGCAACCGCTCTTACGGGAATAAGTGTTCTGCCGTCTACTATGGTCGGTGGCACGTCCATTTTATATCCCTTTGATATAGAGAGTCCGTCCATACGAAAGGCAGTATCGGCTCCCACCCACATCATATAAAGGTTGTCCTTTCTGTAAATTAAAACACCCTCGTTTTCCGCGTCCCAGTAAACGTCGCAGTTAAGCTCTTCACTTATTGCGCGGATGGGCAGCATAGTTCTGTCGCCTACATATGTACCATTTTGATCATATACAGGAAAAGCCTGTGCAGGCACATCACTGTTAAGCTCCTTGCCGTTTACCGTTACGGTTATTTTGCCGTCAGCCAGAGCTGTAAAACCGCAAACAGAAAGTAAAATAAATACACTTAAAATCAATGCTAAAACTTTTTTCATTTTCTCCTCTCCTTTTCTCAGTTCAGCGTGCGAAGCACATTTAGCTCGCGTTAGCGAATTTATTATAAAATCAGCGAACTATTTAGATGCCAATATTCTTGTCGATATGCAAACTCCGTTTGCTCGATATTTTTGCTACCGCAAAATCGATATGTTTTCGCCATGCTCAAACTCGATATGATATGAATTCTCGTTGCGTTAGCAACATATCGAGTGCGAAGCACATATCGAGTCTGCAAGACATATCGAGAATTCGCCAGAATTCATATCGACGATTTCATCTTCGATGAAATCATTATAAAATCAGTGAACAATTTAGATGCCGATTGTTAAACCTCTTACTTATTATATGTATACTTGCATGCTGGACATACTTCATACGCAGAATCATGACACGTGCCACAATTTGGACACTGTTTTAATCCATCTTTATCCGAAAAATCAAATTTCGGAAAATTTCCGATATATTCATTTTTATCCTCGTATTTATCTATTGTATTATTTTCAACGCTAAAACCTTTTTTGTGAACGCCTTCCTCTTTAGTGGGCAAAGCAACGACAATTAAGTATCCTGCTATCCCAAACAAAAAACAATACCAAAAATATTTTCTATTATAATATCCTTTTTTGGATGCGATTTCCATAAACTCTTCTGATAATACATAAGAAATAACTAACCCTACAAGCACTAAAACTATAATCAATCCCATATTTATCTCTCATTATTGTTTGTTTTTTCTTTTACTGTGTTAATTGATGAAATCAACATCCTGCGAATTTGACCGCAAGCATTTATTATTGACTTATATGTTTCATCATCTATATATCCTGTTCTGTTCAGAAGTTCCAGCCAATATTCTGACTCGTAACACTCTTTTAAAGCTATTTGCATTTTTGATATAAAATCAGCAGTTCCGTGAGCATATTTCGATTCGTGAATATTGGCACCGATTGATGTTCCCGAACGCATAAGCTGATTTGTTAAAACACTTTCTCTTTTTGTTTCTTTTATGTCTTTGCACATATTTATAATTTCAACTGCAAAATCTTTTGCTTTATCAAGCATTATGCTTTCTGCCATATCTACACATCCAATCATTTTTAGCTAAATTTTGCAACAAGTTGCAAAGCTAAATTATTCCGCTTCGCTCCATAGCTAAATTGTTTTTTCAAAACAGCTAAATTAAATTCGCCTCATAGCTGACCGAAGGTCAATTTAGCTACGAAGTAATTTAGCGTGCTTTAGCACATTTAGCTCGCCATCAGGCGAATTTAGCTGAATAGATTTAACTTAAGTTAAATCTATTCTACCACACCCCTCTCCAAAAAACAATGCCGCTCTCATTTATATATTGACAAACTAACACTCCTGTGCTAAAATAATCCCATAGAAAAGGGGTGCTTGCTAAAAGCAGGCTGAGAGTAAACGTGCCATCGTTTTAACCCATAACCTGATTTGGATAATGCCAACGTAGGGAAATATTGTCGTTTTCTTCAATCGGGTCACACTTTTCTGTGACCCGTTTTTTGTTGGCTTGAAAGGAGACAAAAATGACGACCACAAAAAAACTGACCACATGTGCTCTTATGATAGCACTGGCAACCGTTTTGATGCTCATATCAAAGCTGATTCCTGCCCCCTGGCTGCAGGGCGGCTCTGTCACCCTTGCATCAATGGTGCCAATAATTGTAACCGCTATATTGTTTGGCACAAAATGGGGACTTTCCTCAGCAATTGCATTCGCCTTAATACAAATGCTGTCCGGCTTTTATCCCCCTCCCACGCAGTCATTTTTCAGCTTTGTACTTGTAGTGCTTCTTGACTATGTAATTGCCTACGGCGTGCTGGGTCTTTCGGGAATGTTTTTCTCGCTCTATGGCAAGGGTAAGCTTGCCGCACCTCTGTCGGCTTTCACCGTAACCCTGCTCCGTTATGCTTGTCATATTGCCTCAGGTCTGCTTATATGGGGGGTCTACGCACCCGAAGGACAAAGCGTTCTCGCCTACTCGGTTATTTATAACGGAACATATATGATTCCCGAAATAATCATCACCACACTTGTTATGGCATTTGTGGGTAGGTTTAAAATGTTCAACTAAATAAAACCACCGCCGTTGGCGGTGGTTATTAGGGAGAAGCCGGGTTTGGCTTGTTATTTTCCAGTGATAGTGCGCAAAAAAACGCAGACATACGCTAGTATGACTGCGTTTTTTTACTTCTCTAAGACAAAAAATTCCCAACCCAAAACTGCGAATGCACCACAAAATTCTCGATTTTGAGTGCAGGACACGGAAAAAAGCCGAAGGAATCCTTGACGGATTGCAAGGCTTTTTGACACAGTAATGTGCCAAAATCGTGGATTTTGGGCGATTTATCCCTAACAAGCACCGCCGTTGGCGGTGGTTTAAATTATGTCTTATTATTCAGC